>NZ_JAALEF010000397.1:0-3440 GCF_014145245.1 Dietzia sp. B44
GTCGCCGCTCACGGTGCACCCGGCCGCCGCCGGGTGTCCACCGCCGCCGAGCGTCGAGGCCACGGCCGAGACGTCCACGCCGTCGCCACCGCGGGAGCGGAGCGACACCGCGCACTCGCCCTGTCTGATCTCCTTGACGAGGACCGCCACCTCCGCCTCCCGGACCCCCTGCAGGTGGGACACGAGCGACTCGAGGTCGGCCTCGTCGACCGACGCGACGACGTCGTGCGGGACCGTCAACCACACCGCGCCCCGCCCCCCTGCCGCCTCGGTGTCCAGGCGGGCGGTCCCCAGGAGATCCCCCAGCACACGGAGCCAGGAGAACGGGTGGGCGTCGAGGAGCGCGAAACCGAGTTCCCGGGACTCCGCCCCGGCCGCCAGCAGTCGGCGGGCCGTGTCGTGCGAACCCGCCCCACCCCACCGGAAGGACCCGGTGTCGGTGACGAGCCCCGCGTAGAGGCTGGTGGCGAGGTCCGGGTCGACCGGGTAGCGACCGGCCTCGAGAACGTCGAGTACCAGGGTCGCGGTGGAGGCCGCCCCGGGATCCAACAGCAGGTGCGTCCCGAATCCCGGGTTGGAACGGTGATGGTCCACCACGAGGACCTCTGTCGCCGAGCGGGCCAACCGTCCCCAGTCGCCCACCCGGTCCGGGCTGGCGCAGTCCAGCGTCACCACCAGGCCGTCGTGCTCCGGCACCTCGGCGATCGGCACCACGTGTTCCGTACCCGGGATCACCCGGAGCGCCTCCGGCACCGTGCCCGGGTCGAACGACTGGTGGACCACGACGCCGACCGCCCGCAGTGCACGGGCCAGGCCCGCGGAACTCCCGAGGGCATCGGCGTCGGGGCGGACGTGGCACAGCACGGTCACCTCACGGTGCCGCGCGAGGACCTCGGCCGCGCCGCCCGCGTCCACCAGGGTGGTCACCGGTCGTCGTCCTCCGGTAGACCCACCTCGTCGTCCCTGCGGTAGGGGTCCTCGTCCCCTGCGGGCCGCGCACCCTCCGCCACCCGGCGGACCTGCTCGTCCTGGGCGCGGGCCTTGGCGAGCAACTCCTCCATCTGGCGCGCGGCATCCGGTACGGAATCCAGCCGGAAGGTCAGCTCGGGAGTGAACTTGACCCCCGTCTGCTTACCCACCATCGTGCGCAGCCGGCCCCGGGCGTTCGCCAGGGCCTCACCCGCGTCGGCGATGTCGGGTTCCTCGTCGAGCGTCCTCCCCCGGACCGTGTAGTAGAGGGTGGCCACCCTCAGATCCGCCGTGATGCGCGAATCGGTGATGGTGATGAACTCGAGACGCGGATCCTTGATCTCGTGCTCGATCGCCGTCGCGACGATCTCCCCGATCCGTTTGCCGAGCCGTCCGGCCCGTCCCTTTCCGGCCATGGCGATCCTCCTTGACGTGATGCGGCCGCCGGGCGGCCGCTCGATACCCAGAATGCCGTGGGGGCAGGCCCGCAGACCACGGAACCTGCCCCCACGGGGTTGTCGCCGTCGACGTCAGTCGCGCGGCTTCTCGACGAGCTCGTAGGTCTCGATCACGTCGCCGATCTTGATGTCGGAGTACGTCACCGTCAGACCACACTCGAAGCCCTCGCGGACCTCGGTCGCGTCGTCCTTCTCGCGGCGCAGCGAGGAGACGGTCATCTCCTCGACGACGACCTTGCCGTCGCGGATGAGACGGGCCTTGGCGTTGCGTCGGATGATCCCGTCGAGGACCATGCAACCCGCGATGTTGCCGAGCTTGGAGGAGCGGAACAGCTGGCGGATCTCCGCCTGACCGAGCTTCTTCTCCTCGTAGATCGGCTTGAGCATGCCCTTGAGCGCACTCTCGATCTCATCGATCGCCTGGTAGATGATCGAGTAGTACCGGATGTCCACGCCCTCGCGGTTGGCCAGCTCCGTCGACTTGCCCTCCGCGCGGACGTTGAACCCGATGATCACGGCGTCGGATGCGGCCGCCAGGTTGACGTTGGTCTCGGTGACCGCACCGACACCGCGGTCGATGACACGCAACTGCACCTCGTCGTCGATCTCGATGCCCATGAGGGCCTCTTCGAGGGCCTCGACCGTACCGGAGTTGTCGCCCTTGATGATGAGGTTGAGCTGGCTCGTCTCCTTGAGATGCGAATCCAGGTCCTCGAGGCTGATCCGACGGCGGGACCGGGCGGCGAGCGCGTTGCGCTTGCGCGCGTTCCGCTTGTCCGCGATCTGCCGTGCGGTGCGATCCTCCTCGACCACCATCAGGGTGTCGCCTGCGCCACAGACGCTGGTCAGGCCGATCACCTGGACCGGACGGGACGGGGTCGCCTCCACGACGTCCTCCCCGTGCTCGTCCACCATGCGACGAACCCGGCCGTACGCGTCGCCCGCCACGATCGAGTCGCCGACCCGCAGCGTTCCGCGCTGGATGAGCACCGTGGCGACCGGACCGCGTCCGCGGTCGAGGTGCGCCTCGATGGCCACGCCCTGCGCGTCCATGTCCGGGTTGGCCCGCAGGTCCAGCGACGCGTCCGCGGTGAGGACGACCGCCTCGAGGAGCGACTCGATGTTGAGCCCCTGCTTCGCGGAGATGTCGACGAACATGGTGTCGCCGCCGTACTCCTCCGGGACGAGCCCGTACTCGGTCATCTGGCCACGGATCTTGTCGGGCTGTGCGCCCTCCTTGTCGATCTTGTTGACCGCCACGACGATCGGCACGTCGGCCGCCTGCGCGTGGTTGATCGCCTCGACCGTCTGCGGCATCACGCCGTCGTCCGCCGCGACCACGATGATCGCGATGTCCGTCGACTTGGCGCCGCGGGCACGCATGGCGGTGAACGCCTCGTGACCCGGGGTGTCGATGAAGGTGATCGTCCGGTCGATATCGTCGACCGGCACGGTGACCTGGTAGGCACCGATGTGCTGGGTGATGCCGCCGGCCTCGCCCTCGCCGACCTTCGCGGACCGGATGCTGTCGAGCAACCGGGTCTTGCCGTGGTCGACGTGACCCATGACGGTGACGACAGCGGGACGGATCTCGAGATCGTCCTCCCCGCCCTCGTCCTCGCCGAACGACAGGTCGAACGAGTCGAGCAGTTCGCGGTCCTCGTCCTCGGGACTGACGACCTGGACCTTGAAGCCCATCTCCTCGCCGAGGAGCTGAAGGGTCTCCGGGGTGACGGACTGCGTGGCCGTCACCATCTCACCGAGGTTGAACAGCGCCTGGACCAGCTGCGACGGGTTGACGTCGATCTTGTCCGCGAAGTCGCTCAGCGAGGCACCCTGTGCCAGCCGCAGGACCTGCCCACGACCGTCGGGGAGCCGGACGCCGCCGACCTCGGGGGCCCGCATCGAGTCGTATTCCTGACGCTTCTGCCGCTTGGACTTGCGGCCCCTGCGGGGCGCGCCTCCGGGGCGGCCGAACGCACCGGCCGCGCCGCTGCGGCCACGATTGCCTCC
>NZ_JAALEF010000398.1:0-103 GCF_014145245.1 Dietzia sp. B44
CGCCGCCACCGGCGCCCGAACCGGTCTACACGCCGGCTCCGGCCCCTGTGCAGCAGTCGACCTATTACGCCAACTGCTCGGCCGCACGCGCGGCAGGCGCGGA
>NZ_JAALEF010000398.1:152-1834 GCF_014145245.1 Dietzia sp. B44
GAGCCGGGGTACGCGCCGAAGCTGGACCGCGACAACGACGGGGTCGCCTGTGAATAGCGGGCATCACTGGTAGGACGTTCGCGGGCGGAGTAACGTTCACGACATCAGAACATGAAGATCTGTTCATATGGCTAAGGAAGCCGCCATGAACCAACGACTGACGACCGCATTGCCGCTCGCGGTGATGCTCGTGGCCACCGCGACGGCGTGCGTCCAGGGCGGCGGCGGAAACCCCCCGGCCGGCCAGAACGTCCCCGGGGTGATCGAATCCACCTCGCCCGCGGTGGAACCGACGTCCATGAATCCGCAGAAACTCGACGACTCGGTGGTGTTCCTCATGACCACCGTCTCCGGGTACGTCCTCGACCCGGGTGAGGGGGAGGGGGACGACGTCCGGTCCACCGAGGTGACGGCGGTACGGACCTGCACGGGGTGGATGGCCGGCGAGGACGGGGAGATCATCACCGCCGGGCACTGCGTCGGCCGGGATGAGGGCCGTGACGTCGTGATCTCCTCCTACCTCGACGACCACGACGTCGCCGACGAAGGATCCCTGGAGGCCGTGGTCGAGGTCCGGGTGATGGCCGGTCAGCCCGACATCGACGGCGCCACCATCACGGACTGGGTCCCTGTCCGGGTCGCCGACGTGATGCCGTTCGAGGACGGGGATCTGGCCCTGCTGCGGGTCGAGGCGACGGACTCGGGCTCGCGGCCGCCGGCGTTGGCGATAGCCGAGGAGGACCCGCAACCGGGCGACAGTGTCACCTCGATCGGCTTTCCCGGCGCCGGTGCCGACGTCTCGGAGGAGAAGGCAATCCAGCCCCCGTCGTTCAAGGCCGGCACCGTCTCCGCGCGGCCGGCCTCCGCGAGGGGGGTGGAGGGATACGAGATCGACGCCGACATCAGCCCCGGTATGGCCGGCGGGCCCACCGTCGACGGGTCGGGTCGGGTGGTGGGCGTGAACTCCTACGCCATCCGCGGCGGATACCAGGCGTTCAACATCGTCACCGGCACCTCCGAACTTCGACGCTTTCTGGCCGACAACGGGGTGGGGTGACCGGCCGCTGCTCAGTCGCCGGCGTCGGCCAACAACCCGTAGAGACGCTTGCGTAGCGCGACCAGTTCCTCGGTGGCCGCGGTGCTGGTGGTCGGGTCGCCCGTCTGGACGACGGCCCGGACCGCCATGGCGGCCTCGCCGAACGCCTTCCAGAGGTCGGCGTCCCCGCCCAGTCGGGAGGTGGCCTCCTCGGTGGCGTCGTCCCACGGGGCGGGGCGGTCCGCGAGTGTCTCGAGCTCGACGCGACCGGCGTCGGTGAGCTGGTAGTGCTTGGGTCCGGCGTCCTCCGCGGGACCGATGAGGCCCTCGTCCTCCAATAGAGACAGGGCCGGGTAGACCGCGCCCGAGCTGGGGCGCCACGTGCCGCCACTGCGCTCGGCGAGCTCGCGGATGATCCCGTAGCCGTTCCGCGGTCCCTCGGCCAATAGCAGGAGCGTGCCGCGTCGGACGTCCCCTCGTCGTCGTCGCCTCTGGTGGCCGCGCCGCATCCCACGTCCCTCATCGAACGGGCCGAACGGGCCGCCCGGGCCGAAAGGTCCACCGGGCCCGAACGGGCCGCCCGGGCCGAACGGCCCACCAGGGCCGAAGGGTCCCGCGCCTCCGCCGTGCTCGTGGCGACGGCCCC
>NZ_JAALEF010000399.1:0-4364 GCF_014145245.1 Dietzia sp. B44
GTCGAGCTTGTTGAGCTTGCGCTCGATCCGGTTGGCGCACGAGGCGCAGGTCATGCCCTCGATCTGGAGGTCGACGACGGTGGTCGCCGGTCCGCCGGCGATATCGGTGCCTGTCATGGCGTCCTCCCTCATTCCGCGGCGTCGAGTGTGTACCCGGCCTCGTCCACGGCGGCGCGGACGAGGGCGGGGTCGACGGGATCGGGGGCGACGACGACGAGGCGGCCCGACTCCAGGTCGACCTCGACCGACTGGACGCCGGGGATCTCCGAGACCTCCTCCTTCACGGAGGCGACGCAGTGGCCGCAGGTCATTCCGGAGACGGTGAAGGTGGCGGTGTCGGACATGGGGTTCTCCTCTGATGGTTGCAGACGGGTGGAGGGCGGCTCGGTGGAGCGGACTACGACTTGACCAGGCGCGCGATGGCCGCATTGGCCTCGGCGAGCTTGGCCTGCGCCTCCGGGCCACCGTGCTCGATCGCGCCGGCCACGCAGTGGCCCAGGTGCTCCTCGAGCAGGTTGAGCGAGAGCGACTGCAGCGCCCGGGTCATGGCGGAGACCTGCGTGAGGATGTCGATGCAGTACTTGTCCTCCTCGACCATCTTCTGCAGACCGCGGGCCTGACCCTCGATGCGGCGCAGCCGCTTGAGGTGGTCGTCCTTGTTCGGGGTGTATCCGTGCTCGGCCATGCGAGATACGGTACCCCCCTAGGGTACCTATTTCAAGGCCCGCGACGCCCCGAACCCCGGGACGCCCGCGGCTCAGGCCTGGCGGTCGGGCTTCAGGCCGTGTTCGATACCCCAGGCCACCGCCTGGGCACGCGTGGTCACACCCATTTTCCGGTAGGCAGCACGGATGTAGGTCTTGACCGTGTTCGCCGACAGGTAGCACCGGTCGGCGATGTCATGATTCGACATACCCTGCACGATCAGGCCCACCATCTCGGCTTCGCGGGCGGAGAGGCCGGCCTCCTTGGCGGGCCAGTCGTTGGCCCCCGTGGCGGACAGCCCCGGCCCCACCATCGTCACGATGCGACCCGCCGCGATCTCCTCAATCCCCCGGACCAGCTCCGGAGCGGACAGGGACTTGGAGAGGAAACCGTTCGCCCCCAACGCCAGACTGTCCTCGACAGCAGCGCGGTCAGCGGCGAAGGAGTAGACCGCGACCGCAGCGATCGACGGGTCCTGACATAGCGCAGCCAGGCGGGCGTGCTTTCCCACCGGCGCGGCGAACGTGTCGTACAGGGCCACGTCCACCGGAGCCGCCCCCTTGGAGACCGTGCGCTTCTCCACGACCTCGATGCGGTCGGCGTACTCCGAGAGTATGGCGTTCACCCCGGCTACGACGACGAGGTAGTCGTTGATCACAGTCACCCTGACCGGCATGGACAGACCTTAGCAACGAACCCTCGGATGCCCCGATACGGCGATCACACCCCTGGGGGTGTAGTCCGCCCGCTTTCATACAACGGATGATGGGACGTTGTTCCGCGCACGGTCTTTCGACTCGTCGCCGACCCGGGAAGTGGGATGATCATTTGGCTGAGGCCGCCTCGACCGCAGTGGACGATCGATGGGCATGGGCTGACCGCGGCAACTGCGTCGGCCACCAGGACCTGTTCTACAACGACGACCACGACCTCAAGGGCACGAGGCGGAAGAACGAGGAACTCGCCAAGCAGCTCTGCCGGCAGTGCCCGGTGCTCGACCAGTGCCGTCGGTACGCCATCGAGGAGCGGGAGCTCTACGGCGTCTGGGGCGGCATGACCGAGCTGGAACGACACAAGGCGGCGGGCCGGTTGCGCACCGGCTGACCTGCGGCCCGCAACGCCGACTTCAGCGGACGCGAGCCACCGCGAAGCCATCCCAGCCCTTGGCGCCCACCGTCTGCAGGGCGGTCGCGTCCAGTCGCGGATGACCGCCGAGCAGCGTCAGCACCTCGCGGCTGCCGAGCACCCCGGGATCGTCGGAGCCCGCGTCCGCGACCGCGCCGTGGCGCACGACGTTGTCCACTACGATCACGCTGCCCGGGCGGGTCAACTGCAACGCGAGCTCGACGTAGCCCGGATTGCCGGGCTTGTCGGCGTCGATGAACACCATGTCGAACGGCTCGGTACCCGTGTCGATCAGCGCCCGCGCCGACTCCGAGGCCGGGCCCACGAGTACCTCCACGCGATCGGCCACCCCGGCCCGTCTGAAGTTTGCGCGCGCCACCTCGGCATGCCGCGGGTCGATCTCCAAAGTGACCACCTCGCCGTCGTCCCCCAGGGCGCGGGCGACGCTGGCCGCGCTGTACCCGCCGAGAGTCCCGAACTCCAGGACGCGGCGCGCGCCGATCATCCGGCAGAGCAGCGCGAGGAACCGCGCCTGGGCGGCGGAGACCTCGATCGGGGGCAGGTCCGCCGCCGCGGTGGCCTCACGCACATCCCGCAACACTTGGTCCTCGAGCCCCATCGCCTCGTCGAGGAATGCGTCGACCTCCGCCCATCCGGGCTCATGGTCAGTGGTGTCGGGCGTGGCGGGCGGGTGCTCGGTCATGGCTACGACGGTAGCTCCGGGAGGGTGCCCGACCCACGCGGGAGGGCGGCGACTTAGACTCCGCTCATCAGTGATTCACGACACATTAAGTCCGGGGGGACCGTGTTACTTCGTCGAACCGCGCTGCGCGCTGCCGCACTCGCCACCGCTCTGGCGACCACCATCGGGGGCGGGGCCGCGCTCGCCCCGGTCGCCGCAGCCCAGGGCTCGTCCAACGACCCTGCTCCCGCGTTCTATCAACCGCCCGCCCAGCTGCCCGCAGGCGCGGGAGCACTCGTCAAGACCGAGTCGTTCCCACTCGCCGGCGCCATCCCACCGATCCCCGGGGCGGAGTTCGTCTCGGACGGCGCGGGCCCGATCTCGACCGATGCCCAGCGCATCATGTACACCTCCGCGGGGTCGAGAAACCAGCCAATCGCCGTGACGGGGACGTACCTCCAGCCCCGCGCGCCGTGGACCGGCCCGGGGACGCGGCCGCTCGCAGTGCTCGCACCGGGCACCCAGGGTCAGGCCGACCACTGCGCGCCGTCGAAGACCTTCCAGAACCTGGCCACCGTCCGCACGGACCCGCCCGGCGTGGGCTTCGGCTACGAACTCATCCAGGCCTACGCGTTGCTGGCCCGCGGCTACGCGGTCGCGATGACCGACTACGAGGGGCTGGGCACGCCCGGCATCCACCCGTACGTCCACCGCGAGTCCTCGGCCCGTGCCGTGTTGGACATCGCCCGTGCCGCGCCGCGGATCCCTGGTGCGGACATCGGACCCTCGCCGCGCACCGTGTTCTCCGGGTACTCGCAGGGCGGCGGCGCTGTGGCCGCAGCCGCCGAACTGCATCCGCGGTACGCGGCCGAGGTGAACCTCGTCGGCACCGCCGCCGGATCGCCGCCCGCCGACCTCCTGGCCACTCTCGAGAGGGCAGACGGGTCGGCGATCGCCGGCGTGATCGGGTACTCGCTCAACAGTCTGGTCGACGCCTACCCGGAGATGGACCCGCTCCTCGACGCCTATCTCAACGACCACGGCCGGGCGATGCTCGCCGCCACCTCCGACCAGTGCATCGGCGAGACCGCCATCCAGTTCTTCCAGCAGCGCACCAACAACTTCACGCGGTCCGGCCAGTCCGCCGGGGAGATCGCCAGGCAGGATCCGGCCATCATGGACTACCTGGAGCGCCAACGCATCGGCCGCCTGTCGCCCACCACGCCGGTGCGGATCCTGTCCCCCGTGAACGACGACGTGGTGCCCGGTCACCAGTCACAGCGACTCGGCCGCGACTGGTGCGCGCAGGGTGCGGCCGTCGAGATGGTGATCGACCACACCCCGCCGGTGGCCACCGGGCTGGTCATCAATCACGCGGTGCCGATGCTCTCCGGCCTCGGAGGGACGGTGCAGTACCTGGCCGACCGGATCGACGGCCTGCCGGCCCCGGTCAACTGCGGGACGTACTGAGTCGACGACCCCCGCGGCTACGCGCGTCCTGCCGGGTCGCGCTGGCCTGCGCCCCCCTTCATCGGGAAGAGCGTTCCGAACACATCCGCCGAGAAGCAGGTGCTCGGAACGCTCTTCTCGTTGGGGTGCGCCGGGTATGACGCAGTCGACGACGCGTGGCTCGGTGGCGGCCTGGGCCTCGGGCTCGGTCGCGGCCTTGGCCTGGGTTTCGGTCTCGGTCTTGGTCTCGGTCTCGCAAGTAGATTGCGCAACTTCCTTGTAGAATCGCTTGGGTGGCCCACCAGACCGACTCTGCGAGCAGCTCCGACCCGAGCGACACCCCTGGTGCCGCGGCCACCGCGTCCGCCGCGGCCACCGCGTCCGCCACGAGCACCGCGGCCGC
>NZ_JAALEF010000036.1:0-2786 GCF_014145245.1 Dietzia sp. B44
CCGCCCTGGCCGCGGCCCGCGCCGCGCTCGACGCCCACGACTACCGCACAGGCGTCGAGTTGTCCGTGGCCGCCCAGCGTGCGGGCCTGGAGATGACGCCGCTGCAGCAGGCCGAGCTCGCGCTGGTCGCGGGTTCCTGCCTGCGGCTGCTCGACAGGGTGCAGGAGGCGGCCGTCATGTTCGAGCGGTCGCTGGAGTGTCTGCGGGCAGCGGCCGGACCGCGTGGTGACGACGACGAGCCGGGTGGGCCCGACTTCACCAGTGTGCTGATCGACAACGTGACGGCCCGGGCGGACCTCGCGCACTACCGCGACCGGGGTCCGGAGAACTCCCTGCCGTTGATCGAGGCGGCCCACGGACTCCTGACGCCGGGCCACCCCGCTCACTCGGTGCTGGACGCGCTGACCGTGGTGCACCTGTCCTACGCCGGGCGGTACCGGGAGGCGGCCCGGGCACACGCCGAACTCGGCGCGCCACAAACTGACGCCGCCCCTGGTCATCCCGCACCCCTGCACCCCGCATCCCTGCATCCCGCACCACTGCGCTCCGCGCCCCTGTCAGCTGAGTGGGAGCGGCGCCTCGAGGCGATCCACGCCCTGGCGCTGGACGCGCTCGGGCAGTCAGACGCCGCGTTGGCCGTCCTGCGGCGGCTAGCCCGCCAGTCGCGCACGGTGGACCACCACGCGTGGGCGTCGGAGGAGTACCTCGCGGCCCTGCTGTACGTGGTCCTGCACGGTTTCGGCGTCAACGCGCTGTTCGCGGAACTCGCGCCCTTCGTGGCGGTCGAGCAGGACGACTCCGTGCGTCTGGACCACGGCATGCGCCGGGTCGCCGACGCGGAGATCGCCCTGGCCGCCGGCGACCTGCCGTCGGCCGTGAGCGCCGCGTCCGATGCACTCGACACCATCGCGGTGGACGGCCCCGAGGACTTTCTCCCGCGTGCCATCTCTCTGTACGCGCTGGTCGCGGCCCTGTCCGGGCAGACCGCGACCGCGCAAGAGCAGCTGCGGCGCCTACGCGCCGTCCACGGGTATGCCAACTCGCCGGTCGGGCCGGAGATCCGCGGAGCCGAAGCGGGGGTGCTGTTCTGCCTCGGTCGGAGCGAGGAGGCGCTCGGCATCGTCCGCTCCCTCGTCGACGACGGACTGCTCGGCTCCGCTGTGCGCGCCGCCCTGGCCGGGGTGTTGATGGCCGATCCGGAGAGCTGCCGGATAGTGGCCGAGCTGGAGGTCAGTGGGGATGTACCGGTGCTGGTGCGCGACCTGGCTGCTGCCAACCTGGCCGACAACCCCCGGCGATTGATCGATGCGGCTCAGCGAGCCCGTGGACACGGTCTGCTCATGGTGGCCGCAGCGGCCGCAGACCGCGCCCGCACCCTCGCCACCCCGGGATCGCAGCACCACACCCTGGCCGAGCGGATGCTCGCGACCACCGAGATCAGCGGGTCGCTGGCCGGCCTCACCGGACTGGGAGGTCCCGCCCGATGGGTCCCGCCCGGGGTCACGCTGACCCGCCGCGAGTCCCAGGTCGCCGAATTGGTGGGGCAGGGGTTGACCAACGCCGAGATCGCGGACGAACTCCACCTGTCCAAGCGGACCGTGGAGGGTCACCTCAACCGGATCTACACCAAGACCGGCACCCGACTGCGAGGGTGAACGGGCGACAGAGTCGAGGTGTGAGCATGCGTCAGTCACGGAGGAATCCAGCGCCGAGGAACCCAGCGCCGGCAAATCAAGCGCCGAGGAATCCGGCACCGAGCGATCCGGTCCAGGGCGATCCGGCCACCTTCTGCGAGGCGCCCGCCGCCTACATCGTGGAGACCTATTTCGTGCTCCGGATGGTCATCGCGGCCGGTGCGCTCATCCTTCCGGCAACCCTTCTCCTGTGGGTGGCCCTCGACTCCGGCGTGTCGATGATGGGCTCACTCAGCGCCTTCTACTATTCGCCCGCCCGGAGTCTCTTCGTGGGGATACTCGTGGCGATCGGCGTCGCGCTGGTGGCCTACCGCGGCTACACCCGCGGAGAGAACGCGCTGCTCAACGGAGCCGGCGTCCTGTCCATTGTGGTGGCGCTGGTCCCGACGGGAGACTCGTCTCTGCCCGGGCTCACCGTGGCCGGTGCCGTTCACGCGGTGGCCGCGGTGGGGTTCTTCGTCCTGGCCGCGCTGTCGATCTTCTTCTACGGGCAGGAGACCCTCGGATCCCTTTCGGATCCGGACCAGCAGCGCAGGTATCGCGCGGTCTACCGGGTCCTGGCCGTACTGGTCGTGGCGTTCCCGGCCGCGGCGGTTCTCGTCGCCTGGGTGGTGGGGCCGTCCGTGGCCCTGTTCGCCGGGGAGGCGGCGGCGCTGTACGCGTTTGCTGCGTTCTGGCTGGTCAAGACCTACGAGCTCTCGCAATCCCATTCCGAGTTGAGGATCGTGTGAGCCAGCCGATGCGGCCCTTCACAGACACCGCGTCGCTCGCGGCCGTCGCGCGTAGTGTCGCGACATGACGAGTCTTGTCTTTCTCCCCGGCCTCCACGGCGACGCGCAGTCATGGGACCCGACCCTGCGCGCCCTGCCGGAGAGCTGGCACACCACGGCCCTCGATCTGCCGGCGGTGCCCGACCTCGACGCGCTCGTCGACGAGACCGCCCGACAGATCGCTACCGGCAGCGTCGTCGTCGGTCATTCCCTCGGCGGCGTGGTGGCCATGCACCTCGCCGAGCGGCACCCGTCCCTGCTGGCCGGCCTCGTCCTGGTCACCGCGCCCGTGGGGGCCGAGGACCCGGACGCAGCCGCGGCG
>NZ_JAALEF010000400.1:0-1822 GCF_014145245.1 Dietzia sp. B44
GTGGCCCCCAAGCCTCCAAATACTCACGATGTCGTCGGTGTATCTGACCTGGAAGTGCTGAGCCATGAATTTCTCCAATTTTGATGCGTCAACTGCTGCGGTGAATTATGCCCGCTGCGGCAAGTCGCGTCGGTTGACCCTGAAAGCTTCATCCGCCCAGTCCGAGTGCGAAGGGGCGCGGTAAGCCGCCTACGAGCCGACCGCGGGTCGTGGCTGCTGGTGTGCTGGCGGCCTCGGTGGCCGTCGGGCGTTGCCGATTGGTGGCATTTGAGTAGCATTGGTGGTGCTGGGAAGTCTGTCCGTAGTCGTCTACCGCCGTGATTGTCGGTGGTCGCGGGAGCTGTTGGAGGGGGTTCGGGAGATGGCGGTGGTGGATCAGGCGATCTTGGCGCATACCGAGACCATGAAGTTGTCGAGCGCGGAGTTGGCGCGTCAGCTGGTGCAGCATCTGGGGCCGACGGTGGTGGCGGTGGCCGCGGGTGTGCGGGACAAGAAGCTGCCGTACAAATGGTCGGCCGACGGCGGTCCGGTGCCGCGGGATGGCGCGTTGCAGCGACTGCAGGTGGCCCACCGGGCGTGGGTGGCGATCGCGACGTCCGAGGGCGCCGATGTCGCCCGGGCATGGTTCATCGGCGCGAACCCCAGGTTGGACGAGCAGCCGCCGTTCATGGCGATCGCGGCAGGCAAGTTCAAGCCGGTGATGAGTGCTGCCGCGGCGTTCGTCGACGGCACCGACAACTAAAACTCGCCCCGTGCCCCTGGCCTACGGGCCGACCCGACGAGCGGTGAAGGGCTACCTAAGGTGGTCCGGGTGAGCATGAGCACCGGTAGAGGATGCCGCCTGTGACAGGCGAGGTCACGGTCTGCGCAAACACGGGCCTGGCACTGCTCCCGGCCGGCGGCCAGTCCGTTTATCGGTTGGCTAAACCCTCCTACGGCGTGCTCAATCCGCCGGCCAGGGGCGTGAGTAGCAGCGAGGACCGGGCGGGGTGGAACCGTTTCGATCTGCCCGGCGAGCAGACCATCTATTGCGCCAGTAGCGCCGAGGGCGCGTACGGCGAGTTGCTGGGCGCGTTAAAGGTCGGCGGCCCCTACCGGGCGCAGGAGTATCTCGATGATCCGGGCGCCGATGATCTCTACGCTCTGATCGCACGCGACTGGAACGATCTGGGGGTTCGGCCACCCGGCGTGGTCGACATCCACTGGTTGTACGCCCACCGCCTGTACACGGTGACACTGCCGGCATCGGGATGGTTCGTGGAGATCGAACACGCACGCACCATCACCTACCTGGCCTCGCATATTCCGCTGTCACTGTGGGAGCGAGGGATCGACGAGATCACCGTGGCGCAGACGCGAAGCGGGGACCGTCATCTGACGACCGAACTGGCCGCCACGCTGGCAGCCGCCCCCCTCGTCGGCCGCACACAGGCGCTGGGCATCCACTACTTCTCCAAGCACGGCACGCACTGGTCCTGCTGGGCGGTGTGGCTGCGCGACGGCGTCGCCGGGGCTCTGGACGCGGGCCCGGGCCAGCCGGTCGCGCCGCCGGCCGACAATGCGGCATTGGCGGCCGTGCTGGACATCTACAACCTCACCGTCCGATAGCCTCAGCTCCCACGCGCCGCGCGCCCTCTGGCCGGCGCCCAGTGGCCCCGTCTGGCTCGTCGCCCGAAGGCGTCCGCGCCGACGGGCACCCAATCCCCACGGTCGCCGCGACACGCCTCGCCCGGACTACCCACCGAACGCGATGTGCGGTAACGTCGGTAACCGAAAACGTTACCGGTTACCTGTTACCGCCTACCCGAACCGGAGGACTGTC
>NZ_JAALEF010000401.1:0-1699 GCF_014145245.1 Dietzia sp. B44
GCGGGTCCCGTCGACTGTGCGCGGGAGCCGGGGCCGGGACTCGGCTGACGGGACACCGACCAGCCCGCGGCCGCAAGCGACGGCCCGGCCGGTAACCCGCCGGGTAGGGTCGAATGATGACACCGTCCGACCGCCTCTCATCCCTGGAGCAGCACGTGGCACGCAGCGCCGAGTCCGTCCGAGCAGTCATCAAGGCCTACGATGTCCGCGGCGTCGTGGGCGAGCAGATCGACGAGGACTTCGTCCGCGAGGTGGGTGCGTCGTTCGCCCGTCTGATGCGGTCCGAGGGGTCGGAGACCGTGGTGGTCGGCCATGACATGCGGGACTCCTCCCCGTCGTTGTCCCGGGCGTTCGGCGACGGCGTCACCTCCCAGGGGCTGGACGTGGTGACGATCGGCCTCGCCTCGACCGACCAGCTCTACTACGCCTCGGGACTGCTCGACTGCCCGGGCGCCATGTTCACCGCCAGCCACAACCCGGCCCGGTACAACGGCATCAAGCTGTGCCGTGCGGGTGCCAAGCCGGTCGGCCAGGAGTCCGGACTCCGGACGATCGCCGACGAGGTCGTCGCGGGGGTCCCCGCCCACGACGGTGAGGCCGGGACGGTCTCCGAGCGTGACGTCCTCGACGGCTACGGTGCGTACCTCCGCGAGCTGGTCGACCTGTCGGGCATCCGTCAGCTCAAGGTGGCGGTCGACGCCGGGAACGGGATGGGCGGCCACACCGTGCCCGCGGTCCTCAGCGGACTGCCGCTGGAGATCGTCCCGCTGTACTTCGAGCTCGACGGCAACTTCCCCAATCACGAGGCCAACCCCCTCGAACCGGCCAACCTGGTCGACCTCCAGGCGCTGGTGCGGGAGAGCGGGGCGGACATCGGACTCGCCTTCGACGGCGACGCCGACCGCTGCTTCGTGGTGGACGAGCGGGGTGAGCCCGTCGCCCCGTCGGCCATCACGGCGCTGGTGGCCGGGCGCGAGCTCGACAAGGAACCCGGCGCCTCGATCATCTACAACCTGATCACCTCCCGGGCCGTCCCCGAACTGGTCGAGGAGAAGGGCGGCGTCGCGGTCCGTACCCGCGTCGGCCACAGCTTCATCAAGGCCCAGATGGCGGACACCGGTGCGATCTTCGGCGGCGAGCACTCGGCGCACTACTACTTCCGTGACTTCTGGGGCGCCGACTCGGGGATGCTCGCCGCGATGCACACCCTCGCCGCCCTCGGGGAGCAGGACGCCCCGCTGTCCCAGGTGATGGCCGAGTACACCAGGTACGCGGCGTCCGGGGAGATCAACTCGACGCTGGACTCCGCGGAGGCGCAGGTGGCCCGGATGGAGGAGGTCATCGACGCGTTCTCCGGCCGGGCCGTGTCGGTGGACCGACTCGACGGCGTGACCGTCGACCTCGGTGACGGCGCGTGGTTCAACCTGCGGGCCTCCAACACCGAACCGCTGCTGCGCCTCAACGCGGAGGCGCCCACCAGGGAGGACGTCGCCGCGGTGGTCGACGAGGTCCTCGCGATCGTCCGTGCCTGACCTGACCAGCGACACCGGGGCCGGCCGGGTGGACCTGGACGACGCCGAGGCCCTGCGCTCCTCCGACGCCACCGGGGCCCTGCTCCACGCGTCGATGGCCGGGGCCCAGCTCCGATCGGTCGCGACGGCCGTCGACTCGGGGGCGCTGGACGGCCTCACCGGGTTCC
>NZ_JAALEF010000402.1:0-2979 GCF_014145245.1 Dietzia sp. B44
CCGCGGCGTGTGGATGCCGGGCTCGCTGGAGGAGGCCGAGCGCATCGCGACGGAGCAACTCGACGCCGGTGTGCCGATGATGGCCGAGGCGCGGGTGCCGTGGACCCGGGAGCTCTCCGCGCTCGTCGCCCGCTCGCCGTTCGGCCAGGGAGCGGTGTGGCCCGTCGTGGAGACGGTCCAGCGCGACGGGATCTGCGCGGTGGTGGTGGCACCGGCCACCGGGCTGCCCGACGATCTCCGCTCCGCGGTCCAGGCCACCGCCCTGCGCCTGGCCGAACACCTCGACGTCACCGGGGTGATGGCGGTCGAACTCTTCGAGGTCACCGGTTCCGACGGCCGCCCGGGTGTGCTGGTGAACGAACTGGCGATGCGACCGCACAACTCCGGACACTGGACCATGGACGGAGCCACCACCAGCCAGTTCGAGCAGCATCTGCGGGCCGTTCTCGACTATCCGCTGGGTTCCACCGTCCCGACGGCCCCCGTGACCGTGATGGCCAACGTGCTCGGCGCGGCCCGTGCCCCGGAGATGAGCATGGACGAGCGGGTGCACCACCTCGGGGCCCGGTTCCCGCACGCCAAGGTCCACCTCTACGGGAAGTCCGAGCGGCCGGGACGCAAGATCGGGCACGTCAACGTCCTCGCCGACCCCGGGGTCGACCCGGATGACGCCGACCAGGTCGCCACGGTCCGCGCGGTGGCCGAGCACGCCGCCCACTGGCTGTCCCACGGGGAATGGGCCGACGGGTGGGACCCCCACACGGGGGCACCGGTCGGCGACTTCGACCGCTGACGCCACCCCCTTCGACGAAAGGCACCACCATGACCGCACCACAGGGCGGGCCGCAGGTCGGTCTGATCATGGGCAGCGACTCCGACTGGCCGACGATGGAGGGCGCGGCGGAGGCGCTCGCCGAGTTCGGGATCCCCTTCGAGGTGGGCGTCGTCTCGGCCCACCGGACCCCGCAGAAGATGCTGGACTACGCCCGCTCGGCCGCGGGCCGGGGTATCCGGGTGGTGATCGCGGGTGCCGGCGGGGCCGCGCACCTGCCGGGGATGGTCGCCTCCGCCACCCCGCTGCCGGTCATCGGTGTCCCGGTGCCCCTGAAGCACCTCGACGGCATGGACTCGCTGCTCTCGATCGTGCAGATGCCGGCAGGGGTGCCCGTGGCCACCGTGTCGATCGGCGGGGCCCGCAACGCCGGGCTCCTGGCGGTCCGGATCCTCGCCGCCTCCGACCCGGAGCTCCGGTCCCGGATGGAGGGTTTCCAGGCCGAGCTGGAGGCGATGGTGGAGCGCAAGGACGCCGCGCTGCGCCAGAGCCTCCTGGGCTGATCCGCCCCGTCCTCCGCGGCACCGTCCGCCCCGCCCGGGAGGCCCGCCGCCCGGGCGGGGCGGGCGGTGCCCGACTGGTAACTTGGATGGCCGGGCGCGGCACGTCAGACCCCGCGGCGATATCGACGGTGAAGGTGCGTCGTCGGCATCGCCGGGAGGTGCCCCGGACGGTGTCCGCCGCGCGATCAGCACCGACGATTCCCTCTTGGAGGACCGCACATGTCCGGTAACCCCGACTTCGACCTGTACCAGCCCGCGGAGGAGCACGAGGAGCTCCGCGCGGCGATCCGTGCCCTCTCCGAGAAGGAGATCGAGCCGCACGCCGCGGACGTCGACGAGAACGAGCGGTTCCCGCAGGAGGCGCTCGACGCGCTCAACGCCTCGGGCTTCAATGCGGTCCACGTGCCGGAGGAGTACGGCGGGCAGGGCGCGGACTCTGTCGCGGCGTGCATCGTCATCGAGGAGGTCGCCCGCGTGTGCGGTTCGTCCTCGCTGATCCCGGCCGTGAACAAGCTCGGCACGATGGGCCTGATCCTGGCCGGAGGTGAGGACCTCAAGCAGCAGGTCCTGCCCGGGATCGCCGAGGGCGCGATGGCCTCGTACGCCCTGTCGGAGCGCGAGGCCGGGTCCGACGCCGCGGCCATGCGCACCCGCGCCCGCCAGGACGGCGACGACTGGATCCTCAACGGCGGCAAGGCGTGGATCACCAACGGCGGCAAGTCCACCTGGTACACCGTCATGGCCGTGACGGACCCCGAGAAGGGCGCCGGCGGCATCTCCGCGTTCATGGTGCACGCCGACGACGAGGGCTTCGGCGTCTCGAAGACCGAGAAGAAGCTGGGCATCAAGGGTTCGCCCACAGCGGAGCTGTACTTCGAGAACGTCCGCATCCCGGGTGATCGGATCATCGGCGAGCCGGGCACCGGCTTCAAGACCGCGCTGCAGACCCTGGACCACACCCGCCCGACCATCGGCGCCCAGGCCGTGGGCCTCGCCCAGGGTGCGCTCGACGCGGCGATCGCCTACACCAAGGAGCGCAAGCAGTTCGGCAAGGCGATCTCGGACTTCCAGAACACCCAGTTCATGCTCGCCGACATGGCGATGAAGGTCCAGGCCTCCCGTCTCATGGTGTACACGGCCGCCGCCAACGCCGAGCGCGGCAGCGCGCCGGGTGGGCAGAAGCTGGGCTTCATGGCCGCGGCGTCCAAGACGTTCGCCTCGGACGTCGCGATGGAGGTCACCACCAACGCCGTGCAGCTCTTCGGCGGCGCGGGCTACACCCGCGACTTCCCGGTCGAGCGCATGATGCGCGACGCCAAGATCACCCAGATCTACGAGGGCACCAACCAGATCAACCGCATGGTCATGGCGCGTCAGCTCCTGGGCTGATCCTCCGGGCACCGGCCCGCCGACCTGCACACGAGAGCCGCCACTTCCGACCGGGGGTGGCGGCTCTCGACGTGGATGCACGGCCGCGGGGTGGCGCGGTGCCGCGGCGCCGGGCCGTCAGAGGGTGAGGGTGGTCCGCTCCGTGGTGGCCACGTCCGCGACCCCCGGTGCATCCGGGTCCGATCCGGTGACGAGGACGGCGGAGCCCCCCGAGGCGAGGATCCGGGCGAGGACGCCCACGACGTCGTCCCGCTC
>NZ_JAALEF010000403.1:0-1060 GCF_014145245.1 Dietzia sp. B44
GGACCGCATCGAGGGCGCTCTGACGGAGGGGACGATCACCGGACCCACCGGGGCCTCGGTCGGCCGGATCTCACGCGCGTCGTCGGAGGACGCACTGGACGGGTACGTCCGGCACCTGCTCGACGCCACGCCCGGGCGGCTGGACGGGCTCGTCGTGGTGGTCGACTGCGCCAACGGGGCGGCCAGCGTCGCGGCGCCGCGTGCCTACCGCGACGCGGGGGCGACCGTGATCGAACTCCACGCCGACCCCGACGGGTACAACATCAACGACGGGTGCGGCTCCACACATCTGGATGACGTCCGCGCCGCGGTGCGCGAACACGGTGCGGACCTCGGTCTGGCGCACGACGGCGACGCCGATCGCTGCCTGGCCGTGGACGCCTCCGGCGAGGTCGTCGACGGTGACCAGATCATGGCGATCCTCGCCCTGGCGATGCGGGACTCCGGAGAGCTGGTGGGTGACACCCTCGTGGCGACCATCATGAGCAACCTCGGCCTCAAGGTGGCCATGCAGGCCGCCGGGATCCACGTCACCGAGACCAAGGTGGGGGACCGCTACGTCCTCGAACGGCTCCGCGAGGGCGGGTACAGCCTCGGCGGAGAGCAGTCCGGTCACCTCGTCCTCCCCGCCCACGCGACCACCGGGGACGGGGTCCTCACAGGACTGCGCATCATGGCCCGGATGGCGGAGACCGGCAGCCCCCTGTCCGAGCTCGCCGGCGTGATGACGGTCCTGCCGCAGGTGCTGATCAACGTGCCGGTGGACGACAAGGCCGCGGTCGTGTCGTCCTCGGTGGTGGGCGATGCCGTGGCCGAGGAGGAGGCGCGACTGGGTTCGGGCGGCAGGGTGCTGCTGCGTCCCTCGGGAACCGAGCAGCTGGTCCGCGTCATGGTCGAGGCGGAGGACGCGCACTGCGCCCGCCAGGTGGCCGAGCGACTGGCGGGGCTCGTCACCGCGGTCTGAGCCCCGGTGCGGTGGCCGGGCCCCACTCCGGGTGACGCCCGGCTCAGCTCCCGGTGAAGCTCTTGGCCAGCTTGAGCAGCGGCGGCGCCCCCGCCA
>NZ_JAALEF010000404.1:0-3985 GCF_014145245.1 Dietzia sp. B44
TGGCAGCGGCGCGTTCCGGCTGCCCGACGTGGGCCGCGAGCAGGCTCCCGCACTGTGGCGCACCGCCGGACCGGTGTGGGACCACCTCGCCGAGCCGCCCGGGTGACCTCTGCCGCCCGGACACTGCCCCCGGCTGCCCGAACGCACACCTCTTGGCCCGGGCTCTCGCCGAGTGGTCACGAATGCCGCGAAAAGCGACACGCGACCTGGGACAACGTGAGCGGAATCGACCTCGCGGCTGAATCTCTCGGCAAGACCGCAGCGAGATCGCTCTGAGGGGTCGACTCAGTCGGAGTCGGCGTCCGAGGGCCGGACGTCCGTGGCGGGGTCGAGCTTGCGCACGAGGCTCGGTGCGAGGTCGGAGAGCGTGTACTCGGACAGCAGGCGGCCGGCCTCGTCGTCGTCGACCCCCGCGAACACCCGCCCGATGGTGACGCCGTGCGTGGGCACGGCGACCACCCGGATCTCGTCGCCCACCTCGACAGGCCCCGGCCGCAGCACACGGGCGTACGCACCCGGTCGCCCCGCCTCGGTGAACCGGCGCACCCACCTGGGCTTGCCGACGCGATCGCCGAACGTCTGGCACGGGATGCGCGGGGTGGTGATCTCCAGGCGCAACGGACCCCGACGACCGCTGCCCCGGCCCACCTCCAGGACGGTGCCGATCTGCAGCTGCGAGGTGTCGACGCCGGTCACTCGCAGGTTCTCGCCGAAGTACCCGGGCGGGATCGGCCCACCGAACTCGGGCTCCCACGGCTCGACGTCGGAGTCGGAGAGCAGGTAGACGGCCTTCCACACGCCGCCGTGATGCTCGCGGTCGGCCTGGACGTCTCCGTGGAGGCCGTACTCACGGACCTGCACCGGGCCCTCGACGGGGCGCTTGTCGATCGCCGTCACGCCGACGCGGCCGGGAACGGTGAGGAGCTGGTCCACCACGCAGACGGCCTGCACGGTGAACGACTCCGGCACCGTCTCCCCGGACGCGGGACTGTTCGAGGCCGGCATCAGTGGCCGAACCTGCGGTTGCGGGCACCGTAGTCGCGCAGGGCGCGGAGGAAGTCCACGCGGCGGAACGCGGGCCAGTAGGCCTCGGTGAACCAGATCTCCGAGTAGGCGCTCTGCCACAGCAGGAATCCGGAGAGCCGCTGCTCGCCGGACGTACGGATCACCAGATCGGGATCGGGCTGGCCGGAGGTGTAGAGGTGCTCGCCGATGGCCTCCACGGTGATGCCGTCGACCAGGTCCCGCCCGGTCCGGCCCTCGTCGATCAACTGGGCGACGAGCTCGCGGGTCGCGTCGGCGATCTCCTGACGGCCGCCGTACCCCACGGCGACGTTGACCTTGACCCCCCGACGCCCGGTGCTCGCGCGCTCGGCGTGGCGCAGCCGCTCGGCCAGCCAGTCCGGCAGCACCTCGAGCCGCCCGACGATCCGGACGTCCCAGTTCTTGTCCGGACCGGTGATCTCGTCCACCACGTCGGCGATGATCTGCAGCAGCTCGTCGAGCTCCTCGGCATCACGACCCAGGTTCTCGGTGCTCAGCAGATAGATGGTGGCGACGTCCACGCCCAGCTCGTCGCACCAGCCCAGCATCTCGGCGATCTTGACCGCCCCGGCCCGGTGTCCGTGCGCGACATCCGCGAACCCGGCCTCCTTGGCCCATCGGCGGTTTCCGTCGGCCATCACGGCGATGTGCCGTGGGAGCCGGGCACCCTCGAGTGACGACCGGAGTCGCGACTCGTACAGCGAGTACAGGGGGGAGGAGGCATCCACTCGGTAGAGGTTACCGCGCGACGCCCCCTCCACAGGGGTCCCCCTGACCCCGCGGGGGCTCAGCCCCGTCGGCCGGCGCGAACCCCCGCGGCCAGCGCGCGCACGCCCTCCTCGGTGGTGTCCCAGCCGATGCAGGCGTCGGTGACCGACTTGCCGTAGACGAGTTCCGCGGCGTCGACGGACTGGGCGCCGGGCTCGAGGAAGCTCTCGACCATCACGCCGGAGATGCCCTCCTCCCCCGCCCCGATCCGCTCGGCGAGCTCGGCCACGACCTCGGCCTGACGCTCGTGGGACTTGCCGGAGTTGGCGTGGCTCGCATCCACCATCACCAGCCCGGGCAGCCCCACCTTCGCGACCGACGCCACCGCGGACGCCACGGACGCCGCATCGTGGTTGGGTCCGCCCGTGCCGCCCCGGAGGATCACGTGGCAGTCGGTGTTCCCGGCGGTCTCCACCACGGCGGCCCGGCCCTCGGCGTCGGTGCCGAAGAACACGTGGCGCGACGCCGAGGACCGACACCCGTCCACCGCGACCTGGACCTCGCCGTCCGTCCCGTTCTTGAACCCCACCGGCATGGACAGGCCGGAGACCAACTGGCGGTGCACCTGGCTCTCGGTGGTCCGGGCCCCGATGGCACCCCACGAGACGGCGTCGGCGATGTACTGCGGACTGGTCGGTTCGAGGAACTCGCAGCCGACGGGCAGGCCGAGGTCCAACACGTCCAGGAGGAGTCTGCGGGCCGTGCGCAGACCCCGCGGGATGTCGTAACTCCCGTCCAGCGCCGGGTCGTTGATCAGGCCCTTCCACCCGACAGTGGTGCGCGGCTTCTCGAAGTAGACGCGCATGACGATGAGCAGATCCTCGGAGACCTCCTCGGCGAGTGTGGCGAGGCGCCCCGCGTAGTCGAGCGCGGCGTCGGGATCGTGGACCGAGCAGGGCCCCACCACCACGAGCAGCCGGTCGTCGCGCCCGGCCAGGACATCGGCGATCTCGCTGCGGCTACGCTCGACCAGCGCTTCGCGGGCCTCTCCCAACGGGAGTTCGCCGAGGATCTCGATCGGCGTCGGCAACGGGGAGTAGGACAGGACTCGCCGGTCGGCGGTCTGGGTGGGGTTCTCGGCGGTGATGGTCACGGCTGTGCGCTCCTGATGCGGTGGTCGTGGCGGGCCGGGTGCCGTGATCCTGTTCGGTGCCCTGTGCGCACCCGGATCCGCCGCTGGAAATGGCGGGAGGCGGCGACCATCATGGTCACCGCCTCTGGGCTCCGGGTGTCGGACGTCCGGCTAGCGGACGCGTGCGCTCGCGGCGCGGGCTCCACCCGGAGCCCACATAAAGCGCCAATATGCGCGAGCGATCGACATGCCGGACACCGTAGCAGAGGCCGCCCCCGTCGGGCCACTTGCGCCTCCCGCACCGGCTGGCACCCTGGAGGCATGGGATACCGACTCGTCGCGGACGTCGCGATGGTGCTCCACGCGGCCTTCCTCGTGTACATGGTGGTGGGCGGGTTCCTCGCGTGGCGCTGGCGTTGGACATTCTGGCCGCATCTGGCGACGGCGGCCTACGGACTCGGGATCGCGACGGTGGGGTGGGACTGTCCACTCACCCACGTGGAGAACTGGGGACGCGCCCGCGCCGGCCAGGAGACGCTTCCCTCGACGGGGTTCATCGACCACTACCTCACCGGCGTCATTTACCCAGCGGAACATCTCCTGACGGCCCAGCTCGCCGTTGCGGCCGCCGTGCTCGTCTCGTGGGTGGGCCTGGCCTTCCTGCACTGGCGAGCCCGCGCACGCTCCCGCGCATTCGCCCCAGAGGCGCGATACCCCTGAGGTCGACCCCGCCCTCACGGGGCCAGTCGAACACTTGTGCCATCTCGGTTGAGACGATATACTAGATCACACGTTCGAATAGTAGCGAGTCCGATTGGCGCAGGGAGGTGCGGTGGTGGATCCGATGATGACGACGACGAGTTCGGCGGCGTTCGGGGCGCTGCGCGCCGTGCCGGAGGCTCTCGACACGCTGGGCGCCGAGGCGTTGAGCGAGGTGGCGCGGTCGGCCACTCTGGCGCAGAACCTCGCCGCGGCCACCCGCCTGCAGGCCGCGCATCACCTGGTTGAAGCGATGGGGCGGCTCGATCGGGAGGCGCGGGGGTCAGGCCCCGGCCGGGAGCCTGGCGATTCCGGCCCCGCCGATTCTCGTCCTGCCTACGC
>NZ_JAALEF010000404.1:4271-4979 GCF_014145245.1 Dietzia sp. B44
TAGCCGCACAGCGTTGGACACCGCGGTCGACGCATCAAGGGAACGTCACGACCCCCGGGCCGCCCAGGACGCGGTCGACGCCGCGGTCGAGCAGCGCACCGTCCGGTTCCGCCCCGACCGCGACGGCATGACCAGCATGTGGGCCCACCTGCCCAGCGGGGACGCCGAGAAACTCCACCGCCGCATCGAGGCCGCCGCCCGCGCCGCCTGCGATTCGGGCCATCCCCGCACCCGCGACCAACTGCGCGCCGATGCCCTGTGCGCCTTGGGGGACCCGAACACCGACGACATCGGCACCGCCCTGCACGACCCCGAGGACACCCACCGCGCCGACAACACAGGTAGCGCCGGCACGGACACGCCGCCGGGAGCTCCGCGGCCGGGAGCTCTGCGGCCGGGTGCGTCGTGGGGCACCGACAAGCCCATCCGGATCTCGGTCATCGACAGCATCGCGCAGGGCCTGCCCAACCGGGTGCAGTTCGTCAACGGCGCCTACGCCAGCTTCGACTGGCTGTGCGAGGAACTGCTCTCCGGCGGCGAGGCCACAGTGCGGTTCGAGCTGATCGACCCGCAACCCGGCGTCCAGGACACGCCGGATGCGGTGCTCAAGTACTTCATCACCCCGGCGCTGGCCGAGAGGATCCGGCTGCGCGACGGCACCTGCCGCCACCCCGGCTGCACCGTTGACGCACGCGACTGCGAGATCGA
>NZ_JAALEF010000404.1:4989-5068 GCF_014145245.1 Dietzia sp. B44
CTCCACCGCGCCGACAACACAGATGGCGCGACCGCCGGCACGGGCGCTCCGCTGCCGGGAGCTCTGCGGCCGGGTGCGT
>NZ_JAALEF010000404.1:5225-5675 GCF_014145245.1 Dietzia sp. B44
CGCCAAGGTGCGGTTCGACTTGATCGACCCGCAACCGGGCGTTCAGGACACGCCGGATGCGGTGCTCAAGTACTTCATCACCCCGGCGCTGGCCGAGAGGATCCGGTTGCGTGACGGGACCTGCCGCCACCCCGGCTGCACGGTTGACGCACGCGACTGCGAGATCGATCACGTCATCGCCTTCGACCACCTGCGCCCGGAACTGGGCGGACCCACCGCCGAGTGGAACCTGATCTGCCTGTGCCGCAAGCACCACCGCGAGAAGACCTTCGGCCACTGCGCCTACCGGCCCGGACCCCTCGGTGAACTGACCATCATCACCGAGACCGGACACGAACACCGCACCACCCCACACGGCCCTCTGGCCCAGGCCCGCGACCGGATCCTCGACCACCGATGGCGCCAGCACCTCGAGCGCCTCTTCACCGACGACGGCCACCTCACCAACCC
>NZ_JAALEF010000404.1:5725-11977 GCF_014145245.1 Dietzia sp. B44
AGCGGTGCCACGTCGTGGATCGCCTGGCGACCTCGTGGATCGCGTCGATCTCGCGTAATCCCATTCGCTGCGGCTGCGACGTGAGGAATCGCCTGATGCGGCGACGCTGAACCACTGCCACGGCACCGTCCGCGGGCTGGGTCTTCACTGTGAATCCCCCTCGTGCGCCCACCACCGCGATCATCCCGACGACCGGGACCGGAAAGCCGACCTGCTCCGCGAGTAGACGGGATGCCCGCCTCGCCTTATGCCGACTGTTGCGAATGTACGGAACCCGGCTGCCGTTGACCATGAAGGTGTCCCCGCCCACCCAGATTGCCGCCTTGGGGTGATTCTTGGAGTTCACGGTGAAGACGCCGCCGGGGCCGATCACCACGTGGTCGATATCGGCACCCCGCTCCCCCACGCGTACGGCGTGCAGGATCCTCCACCGGGCGTCCAGGCCCGCCAGCTGTTCGCCGACGGCCTGCTCACCGTCCGCGCCGATACGCCAGGCACGCTCGTCGGTCTTCGCGTCGACCAACCGGGCGAGCACATGGCGCACCATCCCCTGCGCCTCCCGCTCGGCGAGCGCTCGCTCGCGTGCGGCCGCCCCCGCACGAGCATCGGCGAGATCGTGCCACCTCGGTCCGGATACGGTGTCTGGAACGGTGCGTGGCGCGCCGGCGTGCCCGGTCGACGCAGTTGTCGAGGGGCCAGTCGACGCCGCGACCGGCCCGGAACTCGGCAGCGACGGCGCGGGCGGGGGCACCGTCGCCGGCGAGGGCGCAGGCGCGGGTGCAGGCACAGGTGTAGGTGCAGGTGCAGGCACACCGACCCCCTGCGGTATCCGGCTCGACTCCTGAGCCGAATCCCGGTGTCGCCCCGCGTGCGGGTGGTCCTCGATCGCCTTGCGCAACAGCGGAAGGTTGGCGAGATCGTCGGAGTGGTAGCGGCCGGTCGCCAGGTCGAGATAACCGAGGTCGGTTCCGCCCGGCGTGGCGGCATAGACCCGGTCGTGGCCGAAACGGGACCACCTTCGGACGATCCACTCGGTCACCGGGCCTCCTTGCGGCAGTCGTGATGGCGATCGCCGAATACTCACATCCCGAGGCCACGGCGCGGAGGAGAACTCGCGAACCGAGAGGCGCCAAGGGTGAGGCGGAATACTCCCCGACCCCCTTTTGTTTGACATGTCAGCAAGTTAGGATGGAACGCACCATCAGACTGAAAGGCTCGCCATCATGCAGTTCGGGATTTTCTCCATCGCCGACATCACACCTGATCCCCTCACCGGGCAGGTGTCGACCGAGCACGAGCGCCTCGAGGCCGTCGTCGAGTACGCGGTCCAGGCCGAACAGGTGGGCCTGGACGTCTTCGCCCTGGGCGAGCACCACAACCCGCCCTTCGTCACGTCCTCCCCCACCACCACCCTGGGCTACATCGCCGGGAGGACCTCCGACATCATCCTGTCCACCGCCACGACGCTCATCACCACCAACGACCCGGTGAAGATCGCCGAGGACTACGCCATGCTGCAGCACCTCGCCGGGGGCCGGGTCGACCTGACCATGGGACGCGGCAACACCGGCCCGGTGTACCCGTGGTTCGGACAGGACATCCGACAGGGGCTGCCGTTGGCGATCGAGAACTACGAGTTGCTCCACCGCCTGTGGCATGAGGACGTGGTGGAGTGGGAGGGGAAGTTCCGCACCGCCCTCCAGCAGTTCACCTCCACGCCGCGCCCGCTCGACGGGGTCGCGCCCTTCGTCTGGCACGGCTCGATCCGATCGCCGCAGATCGCCGAGCAGGCCGCCTACTACGGGGACGGGTTCTTCCACAACAACATCTTCTGGCCGATCAGCCACACCAAGCAGATGGTCGAGCTGTACCGACGGCGCTACGAGCACTACGGTCACGGGTCCGCGGATCAGGCGATCGTGGGGCTGGGCGGTCAGTTCTTCGCGCGCCCCAACAGCCAGGACGCGGTCAACGAGTTCCGCCCCTACTTCGACAACGCCCCGGTCTACGGCCACGGCCCGTCGCTCGAGGACTTCACCGCCCAGACCCCGCTGACGGTGGGGTCCCCGCAACAGGTCATCGACCGCTACATGACCATGCGCGAGCACGTGGGCGACTACCAACGCCAGATGTTCCTCATCGATCACGCCGGGCTGCCGCGTAAGACGGTGCTCGAGCAGATCGAGATCCTCGGCACCGAGATCGTCCCGGTCCTGCGTCGCGAACTCGACGCGCTGCGGCCGGCGCACGTGCCTGATGGGCCCACCCACGCGGCACGTGTCGCGGCACGTGACGCCGCGCTGGCCGCCGAGGGGGCGCCCGCGTACTCGGACGCTTACCGGTTCGGCACCGGCGACAATTGGACCGGACTGACCGTCGAGGGCGGACAGCGCGCCCAGGAGCAATCATTGGCCCGTGCCCGCCGCACCGAGTCCCGGCTCGCGCAGGCACCGGCGGGACGGGGCGACAAGTGACCGCCACCCACGCACCCGACGCACGGCCGCTGCGGCTGGTGGTGATCTCGGCGGGCACCTCGGTGCCGTCGAGCACCAGGATGTTGGCCGACCGTCTCACCTCGGCGACCCGTGAGGCCCTCGGGCGCCACGGGCAGGACGTCGACGTGACGGTCCTCGAGGTCCGCGGGCTCGCCCATGAGGTCGTGGACGCCACCTTCACCCGGTTCCCCGGCGACAAACTGCGCGCCGCACTCGAGGAGATCGCCCGCGCGGACGGGGTGATCGCGGTGACACCCACGTACAACCAGTCGTTCTCGGGCCTCTTCAAGTCGTTCTTCGACGTGATCGACCCCGGCACGCTGACCGGCGTCCCGGTGGCACTGGGTGCGACGGGTGGCACCGTCCGGCACTCGCTGTCGATCGACTTCGCGCTGCGCCCGATGTTCGCCTACCTCAAGGCGGACGTGGTGCCGACCTCGGTGTTCGCGGCCTCCGAGGATTTCGGGGCCGTCGCCACCGGCGGCGACGGAGACTCGCTGGCCTCGCGCGCCGACCGCGTGGGCACGGAACTAGCGGACTTCATGCTGCGGTTCGCCGGGGTGACCGGCGGCGCGGTGCCGCCGACCCGGGCGGACGAGGGAAGGGGCCGGAGGAGCGACGACGACGAGTTCGGCGACTTCGTCCCGATGGGCGACCTACTGAAGCCTTGACTTCTCGGGGTCGGGACGTGCGACACCGAACCCGAGAACTCGATACCAGTTTTACACCTGGGCCGACGGCGCCGAAGCTACGTTTCCCGTTGTAACCGGTCCTCTTCATTTATTGTCGCGCCATGGGCGAAACGGGCGGTCCGGCGTTTGAATTCGGTCGAGACGAATACGAACAGTGGTACAACAAGTCACGGTTCTCGCTGTTCGAACCTGCACTACGAACAGTCGAGCGCCTGATCGATCAGTGGTTGACGATGGAGCTGTCAGACGCAGACCGTGAAAAGTTCCGCATCTCTGCAACACGAGTGAAGGGCATGAACAGCTTATGGTCGAAAATCCAGAAGCCAAAATACTCGGCCAGGATTCGAACCCTGAAAGAGATTCCTGAGGCAGTGGACGACATAGTCGGACTACGGGTCAAGTGCAACAACACCTGTGATCTCGAACTACTTCGCAATATAATGACTGACCTACCGAGCGATCTGAGTTCGGCAACATGGATCACGCTTCAGTCCAACAGTGAAAAGCTATACTTCCAGAGCCCCAAGAGTTCCGGATACCGGGCTTATCACGTTAACGTACAAACTCTCATTCATACTCCTGGGGATTGGGAACCGGTCACTGTGGAGATCCAAGCGAGGACCCTGCTGCAGGACGGATGGGGTGAGCTAACCCACGAAGATACATACAAGCCGGGCGTTCAGCTTCCTGCTCTTGCGACCACCCTCGCGCGCCGGATGGCCGATCTACTCGCAACCGTAGACGACATCGCTCAAGACCTCCGTGACGAACTCGATCGCCTCGCCGAGGTGTCCATTGCGTCCCCCTCCCCGATCATTTCAGGCAGCTCCAAGTCCGCGAACCAGGAAATCAGGCTGAGTAACGCCACGACAGTTTCCAACTCCGCCGCCGACGAAGCTCTGGTGTCGGAAGCGAGGAATGTCGCGTCGCGGCTGAGCAAACCTGCAGCACTAGCGTCGATCGCGCAGAACATCCAGGCGAGTTTCGATCGTGGGGATGCAAAGAACTGGGGATCCTTCGGCTCCCTCGCGTCATTGCTCCAAGCCGCGGTACCTGAATACGAGATCAACTACGATCCCCCTGGGTATCTCATCCCGCCGGGAACCTCCCTCGAGTCTGAGAGCAACGATGCACCCACTCTCGTCCACCGACTGAAGTGGCGCGACAAGTTTGCTCCAGCCGTCTCCTCAGACCAACTCGGTCACATGATCGAGTCCATTTCGCGGGCCCTGAACCGGAACAACCTGGATATCCTTGGAATCCATGACACCCCGGTCGATACGAGGTTCCACAACGCCATCGTGAAGGCCGCTAGAGACTATTGCGAACTCAAGGGCACGACGGTCTCGCGTAGTCGGTTGAACTACCTGTCCAATTCCCTCAGAATGAGCGGCAAGTTGTCCCCCGACATGGCGCCGAGTGAAGTCGCCGAGGCCCTGAATTCATCACTCCTCGGCCGAGCGACGTTATTGGGCATGTTGCGCGATGACGAATCCGAGAAGCGCGAACTGAGGGAATGGACAGAACGAGCCCTGGAATCGATTGCGCCTGCTGACCCCGACTGAGCGAGGTCAGGAGCGATCGGCGTCCGGAGTGCGCTCCACGCCGGCTCGGTCCGTGCCCTCGTCGGCCAGTTGATCCGGCTCGGGGTGGTCGGTGTCGAAGGTCTCGGGCAGGTTCTTGATGTGCTTGTTCATGTTGCGGATCAGAAGGACCGTCGCGACCAGCAGGAGCAGGACCACGGGGATCCCGATCGGCGAGGCCTTGCCGAACTCCGGGCCCATCGGGTGGTCGTTGTACCCGGGCGTGCCCGGCGACTGGTTCTGCGCGAAGACCATCGAGGTCTGATACGCCAGGATCTGGACGTCCGGTCCCAGGGTGATCATCTCGGGTCCTCACTCGTGCTCGGTCCGACCGGGAGCGCGACGTACGGGTCGACGCCCTCGAACAGGTCTGACTCGTATTCTCCCTCAGCCCGCTCGGGTACGGCCACCCGGCTTGCCGCGAGTTCGAACTCCTCGGTGGGCCACACCCGCTGCTGCATCTCCACCGGGGCGGCGAAGAACCACCCGTTGGGGTCGATCTGCGTGGCGTGGGCCAGCAGTGCGGAGTTGCGTTGCTCGAAGTAGTCCGCGCACTCCACCCGGGTGGTCACCCGCTCCATGATGTCGGGGCGATCCCCCCAGCGGGACAGGAACTCCGCGAAGTGGCGGACGCCGTCGCGGGCGAACAGCTCCTCGTCGAGCAGCTCCAGACGGCTCTTGGGGAAGCCGTGCGTGTAGTAGACCTTGGCCACGGCCCACGGCTCGCCGGTGCCGGGGTAGCGATCGGGGTCCGCGGCGGCCTCGTAGGCGGCCATCGACGCCGAGTGCACCTTCAGGTGATCCGGGTGCGGGTACCCACCGTTCTCGTCGTAGGTGATGATCACGTGCGGACGGAACTCCCGGATCCTGGCGACCAGGGAGCGGGTGACCTCGTCGTCGTCGGCCAGGGCGAAACATCCGGGAGGCAACGGCGGCAACGGGTCCCCCTCGGGCAGACCCGAGTCCTCGTAGCCCAGCCAGTGGTGGTCGACGCCGAGGATGTCCGCCGCGCGCGCCATCTCGCGGCGCCGTACGCCCACGAGATCGGCCACGACGTCAGGGCGGTCCATCGCAGGGTTGAGGATGCTGCCGCGCTCGCCGCCGGTACACGTCTCCACCAGCACGTTCACGCCCCAGGCCACGTACTTGGCCATGGTCGCGGAGCCCTTGGACGCCTCGTCGTCGGGGTGGGCGTGCACCGCCATCAGCCGGAGACCGGCCATCGTCGCACCTGCCGTTCATCAGAGCTCGGGGATCGGGATGACCCATTCTATGGACTCACCGGCCACCGGTGCCCCCGGGGCGGTCCGCCCGGGGCCCCCGGATACCCTGGGGATCATGAGTGAGCCGAGGCCGGACGTCGCGTCGCAGGCCGCGGGCGCCCCGCCCGCCGGGAGGTACGACGACACCGGGTCGGGCGTGACCGGCAAGGTGGTCGCCGGCTTCCTGGTCCTGCTCGTCGGCGCCCTCGTGGTGGCGGGA
>NZ_JAALEF010000404.1:12023-17283 GCF_014145245.1 Dietzia sp. B44
AGCGCCACCCCCACCATCTCCGGCGAGGTGATCGGCGTGACCGTCGTCGACGACGAACGGACCGACGTGGTGATGACCGTCACCCGGGACGATCCCGGGACCGCCGCCTACTGCATCGTTCGCGCGCAGGACCAGACCAAGGGCGAGGTCGGCCGCCGGGAGGTGTACGTGCCGCCGTCCGAGAACACCGCGATCCAGGTCGACATGTCCATCGCCACCTCGGCCCGCGCGTTCGTGGCCGACGTCTACGGCTGCGGCGGCGACGTCCCCGATTACCTGCGCAGGTAGGGGTTCTCGGGCCCCGAACCAGGTCACCGCTGTGTTAGCATCGTCCCATCAGCACGGCTCCTTTCGCGGGGCCGTGTTTTTCGTACAGCAGCACACACACGAACAGATTGGAGTGCGCTCTCATGGCGAACGACACCCAGGGCTACTGGTTGACCCAGGATTCGTACGACCGCCTCATGGCCGAGAAGGAGGCGCTGATCGCCAACCGTCCGGTCATCGCCGCCGAGATCAACGAGCGGCGCGAGGAGGGCGACCTCAAGGAAAACGCCGGGTACCACGCCGCGCGTGAGCAGCAGGGCCAGGAGGAGGCGCGCATCCGTCAGCTCGACGACCTGCTGGCCACCGCCCAGGTCGGGGAGACGCCCACCGAGACCGGCGTCGCCCTGGTCGGCTCCGTGGTCCGCGCCTACTACAACGGCGACGAGGACACCAAGGAGACCTTCCTGGTGGGCACCCGTGGCGAGGGCTCCGGCAAGGACGACCTCGAGATCTACTCCCCCGACTCCCCGCTGGGCCGCGCGATCCTGGGCGCCAAGGTCGGCGAGAGCCGCGAGTACACCACCCCGAACGGCAAGTCCGTCTCGGTGACGATCGTGACCGCGGAGCCGTACCAGAGCTGACCGGCCACGACGGGCCCGGTGGTAGGTTCTTCACGACTATCGGGCCCGGTTCGACCAGCCCGATCCCGCGCCGGCGTTTCCAGGAGTCCCACGTGACAGACGGTTCCCACGACAGGCCATTCGGCCCGGCACCGAAGATCGAATCGGCGGCCGAGCAGGTCCTGGGACCGGCGCTGCGTACAGGGCAGTCACCGTTCGACGACGAGCTCTACACCTGGACCCCCGAGGTCGCGGAGGAGCTCATCCGCCGCCTGGACGGGGACGCCGAGGAGCACACGGGCGAGCACTCCGCGGACTCCACCCGCTCCCCCGTGATGCAGGCGCTCCACGACCAGCTGGAGGGCGCCCCGCGGCCGGTGGTGCTCCTGGCCGCCGAGTTGCTCTACATCCAGCAGCTGCCCCTGTCCACGGTGACCGCCCGCCTCAAGCGGGGACGGATCAGGGACGTCCTGTCCTGGATCGACGACGCCCCGGAGATCCCCGAGGTCCTCGACGACGCGCTCGGAGAAAAGGGCCCGCTCACCGGCGGGCTCGGGTTCAACGTCCAGATGCGCGAGCACCTGCGGTGGCTGTGCACGTTCGTCATCCACTGGGCCGAGCTGGAGTCCGCCGAACGCGACGCGGCGCTGACCGACCCGTGGGAGTTCCAGCGGGCCGCCCGCTCGACCCCCGGCGACTGGCGGGCCATCCGCTACAGCCTGCAGTACCTGGCCTGGCCCGGGTACTTCCAGCCGATCGTCAAGCACGAGCACAAGACCCGGATCCGCGACGCCTTCGCCGACCTCATCGGCGGGCCGTCCGGGATCGACGAGCTGGACATCGACCAGGACCTCCACCGGATCGCCGAGACGCTCTCCGCCCAGCTCGGCCAGCCCGTCGACTGGTACCGGGGTGCGATCGCCAACCAGTGGCAGCGCCACCGCGACGACCACTCCCGCCGAGCGTGGCTGGTCCGACCCGGGCGCGGCGGCGTCGGTCAGGCCGGTCAGTGGGTCGCGCAGAACCGGATCGCGCTGCCCGCCTCCCACCTTCCGCGCATCCCCGCCCACGCCAGCCGGCTCGAGGTGTCCCAGGCCGTCGAGCAGGGGTACCCGCACCTGGACTACCAGGCACGGTTCCAGCTCACCGCGGAGCTGCACACCTTCCTGTCCCGGATGAGCCCCCAGGACGTGGTGGCCACGGTCGCCGACGCCAAACTGCACCTGGGCACCCTCACCGACGACCTGGGCTACGTGGAGGACGGCGGCCAACAGCTCGAGCGCTCGGTGCGGTGGCACTCGGTCACCCTCGACCTGGACACCCTCCCCAGCCCGCTCTCGGAGCTGATCGGGGAGCCCGGCACCGTCGTGGACCTCACCGACGGCCTCGACGCGCTGCTCGCCACCATGCACCCCGGCCGGCACTCCGCCGAGTCCCAGGTGGCCGAGGCGCCGGGCGCCGGGACCGTGCCCACCCTCCCCGACATCACCGACGAGCTCGCCGACGGCCTGCACATGCCCCGCAAGGAGCTGCAGGAGATCGTGGACACCCTGCAGGAGCGGCAGCAGATCGTCTTCTACGGTCCGCCCGGCACCGGCAAGACCTACCTCGCGCAGGAGCTCGCGCGTTTCCTCGCCGGCGCCGACGACCCGAGCCGGGTCCAGCTGGTGCAGTTCCACCCCAGCTACGCCTACGAGGACTTCTTCGAGGGCTACCGGCCCACGCTCACCGAGTCCGGTCAGCCCGGCTTCGCCCTGCAGGCCGGGCCGCTGCGCCGCCAGGCCGCTCGCGCCACGTCGGACTCCGGGCGCGAGCACCCGAGCTTCCTCATCATCGACGAGATGAACCGCGCCGACCTGGCCCGCGTCTTCGGCGAGATGTACTTCCTGCTCGAGTACCGCGACCGCACGGTCCTGCCCCAGTACAGCCCCGACACCTCGTTCCGGTTGCCGCGCAACCTGTTCATCATCGGCACCATGAACACCGCCGACCGGTCCATCGCCATGGTCGACGCGGCCATCCGTCGCCGGTTCGCGTTCATGGAACTCCACCCGGACACCCCGCCGGTCGCAGGCGTGCTGCGGCGTCACCTCGAGGCCCGCGGCGTGACCACCGAGCCCGCGGACCTGCTGGAGGCGCTCAACTCCGAGATCGACGACTCGGACCGCGACCTGCGGATCGGGCCGTCCTACTTCATGAAGGACCGGGCCACCGAACCCGGCGGGCTCGAGGCGATCTGGCGGTACGACCTCCTCCCGCTGCTCGAGGAGCACTACTACGGACGCCTGTCCCGCGCCGAGGTCCACGAACGCTTCGGGCTCGCGACACTGCGTCGGAAGATCGGCCGGGCGTGATCCCCGCCTCGGCGGGCTCCGCGGCGTCGGAGACCATCGAGTTCGACGAGTTCGATCGCCGGGGCCGGCTCGTCACCCTGAGCTGGGAGGGCGCGCAGCACCTGTCCCAGACCGGCCTGGTCGAGGTGCTGCCGGCCGGCCGTGACACCTGGCGACTGATCCCGTGCGGCAGCGTCGGCTCGGTCCGCGTCGAGGGTCTGTCGGTGCGGGTCCTGCCCGCGGCCAACCTGGGCCTGACGCAGTTGTTCTTCCTGCTCGACCACGCGGCCGACACCGCGTTCCTCCCGTCGGCAGTACAGGCGAGGGACGACGACGAGCTGTGGGTCTCCGTGGCCGAGTCCATGGCCGCGTTGGCGCACCAGGCCCTGTCGTCCGGGTTGCTGCGCGGGTACCGCAGGGTCGATGAGGCGCTGACCACCGTGCGCGGGCGGATCCGCCTGGGCGACCAGATCCGCCGCCACCCGGGAATGACCATCCCCCTGGAGGTCACCTACTCGGAGTTCACCCCCGACATCGCGGAGAACCGCATCCTGCGGACCGCCGCGCACCGCCTGCAGTTCCTGCCCGACCTGCCGGACGCCACCCGGCGGCGGCTGGCGATGGTGGACGCCCGGCTGGCGGACGCCACGCTCATCGGCCAGGGCGCCCCGGTCCCCGCCTGGACGCGGACCCGGCTCAACGCCCGGTTCCAGAACGCGCTCGCCCTGGCCGACCGGATCGTGCGCCGAATCTCGGTGGAGGTGGAGGACGGCCACGCGGCGTCGGCGGCCTTCGTCACCGAGATGCCGGCGCTGTTCGAGCGCTTCGTGGAGGCCGAACTGACCGCCGCCCTCGACGGCTGTGGTGGACGGGTGCTGCAGAACCCCGTCGTCCATCTGGACACGGGTATCGAGCAGGGAGACGCCGGGGACGCCGGGTCGACCGGTGCCGCCGGCGGCAGGGCCGGTCGCCACAGCGCTCCCGACACCGAGGGCGACCACATCTCCGTGCCCACCGGCCTCGTGTACGAGGTCGACGGCGAACCGGTCACGACCTTCGTCCCCACCTATCCCACGGACCGCCGCGCCCGGGCCGCCGAGCACTACCGTCTGCTGGCGGCCTGCACCGCGCTCGGCGTGGACCGCGCGTACCTGGTGTATCCGGCCCAGCGTCGCGACGACACCCCGCAGCCGCGGCGGATCGTGCACACCGACATCTCGATCGTCGAGTACCCGGTGGATCTCTCGATGGGGCCACTGGAGAGCCGCAGGACTATCGTCGAGTTGTCACAGCAGGCCCGCGAGCTCGCGGTGCCGAGCCCCGCACGCCACCGCACCGGAGGGAGACGCCACGCCAGATGAGTCACGCAGATGATCCGGCACGGAAGGTCGTCGTCAACCTCGCGCTGGTCGCGGTGGGGACCGTCGGCGCCTACCGGGGTGCGTACGAGCTCCTCGCCCAGCAGGCCAGGATCGCCCGACGGGTGATCCCCAAGCCCACCTCGCGACCCTTCCACGGCGACGGCCTCTACCGGCCCGGTGCCGTGACCGCGGAGCCGTGGCGACCCGGGATGACGTGCGACGTCCACATGGTGATCTTCGGCGACTCGCTCGCCGCCGGCCTGGGTGCCGACTCCCCCGGTGAACTGCCCGGGGTCCTCCTGGCGCGCGGTCTCGCCGAGGAATCGGGGTGGGACGTGCGGCTGAGCGTCAAGGCGATCGTCGGCGCCACCTCCAAGGGGCTCGCCGGTCAGGTCGAGGCCATGCAGATCGCGCACGGCGATCCCGACATCTCGGTGATCCTCATCGGCGGCAACGACATCACCGCACGCAACGCGATCGGCCCGTCGGCCCGCCGCGTGGGCGAGGCCGTCGAGGCGCTCCGCGAGGGCGGCTCCCTCGTGGTGGTGGGCACGTGCCCCGATCTGGGGACCATCAAGCCCGTCCCGCAGCCGCTGCGATCGGTCATGGCCACCCTCAGTCGCCGTCTCGCCTCGGCCCAGGCCGTGCAGGTCCGCCGCGCGGGCGGTGTGCCGGTCTC
>NZ_JAALEF010000405.1:0-7475 GCF_014145245.1 Dietzia sp. B44
CTAGGGTGTGGTCGTGCAGAGCAACGGCCACCTCTCCCCGCTGCCGCTCGACAGGGACCTCCGATCGCTCGGCCCGCAGGACCGGGTGCGACCCGGGGACGGGGCCGCCAGGACGGTGCTGGACGCCTGGGGCGGGCCGGTGGGCCGGCACGCGGTCGTAGGGCGGCAGCGGTTCTGGACGCCGCTGCGCGTGATCATGATGTTCGCGGTGCTGTTCCTGGCCCTCGGGTTCTTCTCCAAGGCCGCGTGCATGGTCACCACCAGCCCCACCGACGGCTCCGCGCCGGGGCTCAACTGGACCGGCCAGCAGTACTACAAGGCCTGCTACGCCGACCCGCTCCCGCTCTACGCGGTGCAGGGTCTGGACGCCGGTGAGCTGCCGTACCGGTACATGTGGGTGGGCGACGACGGCGGTGCCCGCTACATGGAGTACCCGGTGGTGTCCGGGATGTTCCAGTACGTCACCGCGCAGGCCGCCCAGGCCTGGCACGCGGTGGCCCCAGGCGGTCCCATCGAGGTGGTCAAGTACTTCGTCCTGGGCTGCGTGATCCTGGCGTTCCTCTGGATGATCGCCGTGTGGGCCACCTACCTGTCGGCCGGGCGTCGGCCGTGGGACACGCTGCTCATGGCGGCCAGTCCGCTGATCATCTTCCAGGCCTTCACCAACTACGACCTGATGGCGGTCGCGTTCGCGTCCGTGGCGCTCCTGCTGTGGGCGCGCAGCAGGCCGGTCTGGGCGGGGGTCGTCCTGGGGATCGGCGTGGCGGCCAAGCTGTACCCGCTGTTCCTCTTCGGCGCCCTGCTGGTGGTGGCCATCCGCCGCAGGCGCTTCGTGGACCTGGGCAAGGCGGCCGCGGCCGCGGTGGCGGCGTGGTTGGCGGTCAACCTGCCGATCATGATCCCGTTCCCGGAGGGCTGGCGGGAGTTCTTCCGGCTCAACTCGGACCGCCCCGCCAACCCGGAGAGCATCTACGCCGTCATGCAGACCCTGACGGGCTGGCAGGGCTTCGACGCCGGCCGCGCCGCGGGCGAGGCCCCGGCCACGCTCAACACGGTGTCCCTGGTCCTGTTCGCCCTCGGCTGCGTGGCCGTGCTGGTCATCGGTCTCACCGCCGCCACCACCCCGCGGATCGCCCAGCTGGCGTTCCTCATCGTGGCGGTGTTCCTGCTCACCAACAAGGTGTGGAGCCCGCAGTATTCGCTGTGGCTGGTCCCGCTGGCGGTGCTCGCGGTGCCCCGGGCCAGACTGCTGGTGCCGTGGATGGTCTTCGACGCCCTGCTGTGGGTGGCCCACATGTCGTACTTCCACGGGGTGGCCAACAAGGGCATCGGGCCGGAGACGTTCCATCCGCTCGTCCTGGTGCGCGACCTGATGGTCGTGGCCATCTGCGTGGTGGTGATCCGCGAGATCTACCGGCCGCACCTGGACCTGGTCCGGATGGCGCACCAGGGCACACCCGAGGGGCCGGACCCCCTGGCCGGGGTCCTCGCCGACCCCGGGGAACCGCTGGTCGGACCGCCGACCGTCCGGGGGAACGGCGACCACGGCCACGACGACGACCACGACCACGACGACGACGAGGCCCGCGGGCTCCGACAGAGGGAGGGCACCACCGGATGAGCACCAGTGCGATGATCTGGATGTTCCTGTGCATCCTCGTCGGGTTCGTCTGCATGGTCACCGCCGCCGGCGGGCACCGCGCGGGGTGGCGCCAGCCCGTGTGGATCTCCTGGACCGTGGCGGCGTTCCTGTTCCTCACCGTGGTGCCCGTGGTCCTGGCGCTGACGATCGGTCTGCGGCACGGCTGAGGCGGCCCGATCCGGTTTGAGGGATTTCGTCCACCGAGCTCAAGCGGGGTAGCCTTACCGGGTTGCTGACGCAACGACCCTCCTGCCACGGAAATTCCGTGGCCGAATCTGTAGTCCACAGGAGGTGATGAGGTCCCATGCGTCAATACGAAGTGATGGTCATCCTCGATCCGAGTCTCGACGAGCGCACCGTGGCGCCGTCGCTGGACACGTTCCTCAACGTGATCCGGCAAGAGGGCGGTTCGGTCGACAAGGTCGATGTCTGGGGAAAGCGCCGCTTTGCCTACGAGATCAACAAGCAGACCGAGGGCATCTACGCCGTCGTGCAGATCAAGTCCGAGCCGGACGCGGTCAAGGAGCTGGATCGTCAGCTCGGTCTGAACGAGAACGTGCTCCGCACCAAGGTGCTCCGCGCCGACAAGTGACCCGGGCCCGCCGGCTCGCCCGCTAATCTGGGCGTGGTCGGTCGAGCTCCGATCACACCCACCTGAGCGTCAACACGGAGGACAAGCGCATGGCACAGGGCGACACCCCCATCACCGTGGTCGGGAACATCGTCGCGGACCCCGAGCTGCGGTTCACGCCGTCGGGTGCCGCGGTGGCGAACTTCCGGATCGCCTCGACGCCGCGCCGCTTCAACTCCCAGACCAACCAGTGGGAGGACGGCGAAGGCCTGTTCCTCACCTGCAACGTGTGGCGCCAGGCCGCCGAGAACGTGGCGGAGTCCCTGCAGAAGGGGATGCGCGTCGTCGTCACCGGTCGCCTGCGTCAACGGTCGTACGAAACCCGTGAAGGCGAGAAGCGCACGGTGTACGAGGTGGAGGTCGACGAGGTCGGCCCGTCGCTCAAGTACGCCACGGCCAAGGTCACCCGCACCAACCGCGAGAGCGGCGGGGGCGGTTTCCAGGGTGGTGGCCAGCAGGGCGGCGGTCAACAGGGCGGCGGATTCCAGTCCGGCGGCCAGCCGCAGGGCGGTTTCGGTGGCGGCCAGGGCGGCGGCCAGCAGAACGACGATCCGTGGGGCAGCGCTCCCCGGGCCGGCGGTTCCGGTGGTTTCGGCGGCATGGACGACGAGCCCCCGTTCTGATCCCAGGGTCTTTTCCCTCGGGGCGCGCGAAGCGCCCCACCCCATAAGCATGAGACATGACCTCGCGAGAGTCCGGCCCCGGTCGGCTCGTCGGAGGAAAGAAAGGTAGACGGATCATGAAGCTGATCCTCACCGCCGACGTCGACAAGCTCGGTGCGCCGGGCGACATCGTCGAGGTCAAGGGCGGATACGGTCGTAACTTCCTGCTCCCGCGCGGGCTGGCCATCGTGGCCACCCCGGGCGCCGAGCGCCAGATCGAGTCGATCAAGCGGGTCCAGGAGGCCCGTGAGGTGCGCGACTCGGACCACGCCAACGAGCTCAAGCAGAAGCTCGAGTCGCTCGCCGACGTCAAGGTCGCGGTCAAGACTTCCGACACCGGCAAGCTGTTCGGCTCGGTCACCGCGGGCGACGTCGCCTCCGCGATCAAGTCCGCCGGGGGGCCGGCGCTCGACAAGCGCGCCGTCCACATGCCCAAGGAGCACATCAAGTCGACCGGCGCCCAGAGCGTCGTCGTCGAACTCGGGCATGACACGACCGCCAAGGTCGAGTTCGAGGTCGTTCCCGCCTGATCTCCCACGTAGGGCCCCGGTCGTCGTCCGCGACGGCCGGGGCCCTCGTCGTGGACACGACGGGGTTGTGGATCGCCTGTGGATAAACGCCACCGCGAAATACAACGATGTCGGTTCCGATATCGAAACTGTTCATCTTTCGTTATCTATTGCGTCGTCGATCCGGGCGTGCTACGAGAGGTTCTCCACCGACGGGTTGATGGGCAAAGATGCTGATGAGCAGCGCTTTTGTTCAGAAACGACCAAGTACTCCACCGGTTGTCCACAGCAGGCCCGGCATCGGCCCTGCGGATCGGGGATTCATCCACAGTTGTCCACAGGTGGCCACCAACGATTGTGGATAAACCTGTGGATAACTTGGAAGGTAGTTGCCGGGCGTGTCGCTCCGGTGGCCTACAGTGAACTGGTTACGCGGCGCAGGCGAGGCGACTCGGGAGTGCCGAACGCGTGAGGCGGAGAGGAGAGGTCATGGCGCAGGGGGGATTCGACGGATCCGACGAGATGCCGCCTCCGCCTGACGAAGGCGGGCGCTCAGAGTTCGGTCGCACACCTCCGCAGGACCTCACCGCGGAACAGTCGGTGCTCGGCGGCATGCTCCTCAGCAAGGACGCGATCGCGGACGTGGTGGAGGAGATCCAGCCGGGCGACTTCTACAAGCCGTCGCACCAGGCCGTCTATGACGTGATCCTGGACCTGTACGCCCGTGGCGAGCCCGCGGACGCCGTCACCGTCGCCGCCGAGCTGGACCGCCGTGGTGACCTCCGGCGCGCCGGCGGGGCCACGTACCTCCACACCCTCATCTCGACGGTGCCCACGGCGGCCAACGCGGGGTACTACGCGCAGATCGTCTCGGAGAAGGCGATCCTGCGCCGCCTGGTCGACGCGGGGACGCGGATCGTGCAGTTCGGTTATTCGGGCTCCGAGGGGGCCGACGTGGCCGAGGTAGTGGACCGGGCGCAGGCCGAGATCTTCGAGGTGACCGAGCGCCGGACCACCGAGGACTACGTGATCATCGAGGAGCTCCTGCAGCCCACGATGGACGAGATCGACGCCATCCACACGGCCGGCGGGCTGAGCAATGGCGTCCCCACGGGCTTCGCCGACCTCGACGCCGTGACCAACGGGCTCCACGGCGGCCAGATGATCATCATCGCCGCCCGACCCGGCGTCGGTAAGGCGCTGGCCCTGGACACCGTGCTCCCGACCCCGGGCGGCGTGACCACCATGGGCAAGGTGCGCGTCGGCGACAGGGTGCTCGGCGCCGACGGGCAGCCGACCGAGGTCGTGGCCGTGACCGAGGTATGGGAGGACCGTCCCTGCTACACCCTGCGGTTCAACGACGGCGCGGAGATCGTGGCGGACGCCGAGCACGAGTGGCGGATCGAGATGGGCGGCACCCACCAGACCGTCACCACCAAGTCGCTCGAGACACTGATGCTGGTGAGCGACTTCGGGATCCTGGTGCCCGAGAACGCCGGTTCGGGGCGCCCCGACCGCCTGATCATCGACGTCCGCGGCGCGCAGAGCGTCCCGGTCCGGTGCATCGAGGTCGCCGCCGACGATCACCTGTACCTGGCCGGCCCCACCGGGATCCCCACGCACAACTCCACCATCGGCCTGGACATCATGCGTTCGTGCTCGATCAAGAACGGCCTCTCCTCCGTGCTGTTCTCCCTGGAGATGAGCAAGACCGAGATCGTCATGCGCCTGATGAGCGCCGAGGCACGCGTCAAGCTCTCCGACATGAAGTCCGGAAAGATGAGCGACGAGGACTGGACCCGCATGGCCCGGCGGATGGGTGAGATCTCCGAGGCCCCGCTGTTCATCGACGACTCGCCCAACCTCACCATGATGGAGATCCGGGCCAAGGCCCGCCGGCTCAAGCAGAAGCACGACCTCCGGCTGATCGTGGTGGACTACCTGCAGCTGATGTCCAGCGGTAAGAAGGTCGAGTCCCGTCAGCAGGAGGTCTCCGAGTTCTCCCGCCAGCTCAAGCTGCTGGCCAAGGAGCTCGACGTACCGTTGATCGCCATCTCCCAGCTGAACCGTGGCCCCGAGCAGCGCACCGACAAGCGCCCCCAGGTCTCCGACCTCCGCGAGTCCGGCTCACTCGAGCAGGACGCCGACATCGTCATGCTGCTTCACCGCCCCGACTCCACCGAGCGCGACGACCCCCGCGCCGGCGAGGCCGACCTGATCCTGGGCAAGCACCGCGGTGGTCCGACCTCCACCATCACCGTGGCGCACCAGCTGCACTACTCGCGGTTCGTCGATATGGCGCGGGGGTTGTAGGTGCTTGTCTGTTCCCAAGCACTTTGTCAGTGCGTCAGTGCGACAGTGCGACAGCGCTGGCTGTGGCGTCCCGCGAGAGTGGGTAGTAGCCACCCAGTGAAGTCCGTTGTCAGACGCCGGCTGAAACACGGATTGACACTCCGACTGAGGACGAGGGTTCGGGACCTGCTGGTCTGATCGTCAAAACCTTTCCTCTTGCTGTGTCGGCGTCCGGGTCTTCCACACGGTGCGGCAGCCTACAAGTCTGCTTGATCATGTGGGCGGACCCGCCACCGTACGGAGGTGACCGCCTGTTCCATGCTGAGGCGACTGACTGCGGCTTCGAAAACCGCGTCGTCGCGCTTGCGGGTGGTCAACAGTGCCCGGACCTGGACCCGGTCGGTGGCGGCGATGTTCTCCGAGTCCACGCCTTGCAGGTGAAAGCCTTCGGCAAGCATGGCCTGGACGAGCAGTGCGCGGATGTGCGCTTCGTCCGGGTCCTGGCAGACGACGGTGAATTCGTAGTCGACCGGTTCGTTCTCGGTCTGGTTGTCGGGAACGGTGCGCTCGACCCGCCGTGCGATGGGGCGCAGGAGCGCGTTGCCCAGGATGATGGCGATGATTCCAGCGAGGGCGGGGATGTACATCCCACCGCCACACAGGCACCCGATAGCAGCGGAACCCCATAGCGTGGCCGCAGTATTGATCCCTCGCAGGCTGCCCCCTTCCTTGATGATGACCCCGGCGCCCAGGAAGCCGACCCCCGAGACCACCTGAGCTGCGACACGGCTGGGTGAGGCGTCATCGGGAGTCAGAGAACTGAGCAACACGAACAGACATGCGCCGACGCACACCAGCGTGTTCGTCCGCAGGCCGGCGGAACGGGCCCGCCATTGGCGTTCGAGGCCGATGAGGGACCCGCCGAGGAATGCTGCCGACACCCGAGTAGTGCCCCATAGAGTGGTGTAACTCGGTGGCCGAGATCGTCTCCGACATCCGTGTCGTTGACGGATGTAGAGCGGCCACCGCGTGATCTTTCGAGTCAACCGTCTAAAGAATCCTCGAGGAGTCATCGCGATGACCGCACCCCATATTGTCGACCCTGCAGGCCTGCTTGGCCAAGCCCTCGCCGAGGCATCACCGGATCTGATGCGCGAACTGCTGCAAACCATGATCAACGCCCTGCTGTCCGCCGATGCCGACAGCGTGTGCGGCGCCGAATGGAACGCCCGCAGCACCGAGCGCACCAACCGGCGCAACGGCTACCGCCACCGCCCCCTGGACACCCGCGTCGGCACCGTCGACGTCGCCGTCCCGAAGTTGCGCTCGGGCAGCTACTTCCCCGAGTGGCTGCTCGAGCGCCGCAAGCGGGCCGAGTCCGCGCTGATCACCGTCGTAGCCGACTGCTATCTGGCCGGGGTGTCTACCCGCCGGATGGACAAGCTGGTCAAGACCCTGGGTATCGACTCGCTGTCCAAGTCGCAGGTCTCACGCATGGCCGAGAACCTGGACGAGCAGGTCGCAGCGTTCCGCCACCGCCGCCTGGACGAGGCCGGACCATTCACTTTCGTCACCGCCGACGCGTTGACGATCAAGGTCCGCGAGAACAACCAGGTCGTCAAGGCCTCCGTCCTGCTGGCCACCGGAGTCAACGGCGACGGCCACCGCGAAGTCCTCGGAATGCAGGTCGCCACCAGCGAGACCAAAGCCTCATGGAACACCTTCTTCGCCGACCTGGT
>NZ_JAALEF010000405.1:7485-7563 GCF_014145245.1 Dietzia sp. B44
CCTGATCACGGTCGTGGCGGACTGCTATCTGGCTGGCGTTTCCACCCGCCGTATGGACAAGCTGGTCAAGACCCTGGG
>NZ_JAALEF010000405.1:7573-7655 GCF_014145245.1 Dietzia sp. B44
CGCCCGTGGCCTGGGCGGAGTCCGCCTGGTGACCTCCGACGCCCACGCCGGGCTCGTCGAGGCGATCGCGGCGAACCTGCCC
>NZ_JAALEF010000405.1:7755-8405 GCF_014145245.1 Dietzia sp. B44
GTCGGGGCGATTGCGGCGAACCTGCCGGGAGCCGCGTGGCAACGCTGCCGCACCCACTACTCGGCGAACCTCATGGCGGTGTGCCCCAAGTCGATGTGGCCGGCCGTGAAAGCCATGCTGCACAGCGTCTACGACCAGCCCACCGCCACCGCGGTGCACGAGCAGTTCGACCGGCTCCTGGAGTACACCGACGGCCGGCTGCCCGCGGTCGCTGACCACCTGGGCGATGCCCGCGAGGACCTGCTCGCCTTCACCGTGTTCCCCGACGACGTGTGGCGACAGATCTGGTCCAACAACCCGACCGAGCGCCTCAACCGGGAGATCCGCCGCCGCACCGACGTCGTGGGCATCTTCCCCAACCGAGATGCCATCGTCCGCCTCATCGGCGCAGTCCTTGCCGAGCAGACCGACGAATGGGCCGAAGGACGCCGCTACCTCGGACTCGAAGTCCTGAGCCGCTGCCGACTCACACTGACCACCGACACCGACACCAACTCGACGACGGAGGTGACCACCGATCCACTGATGCAACTACCCGCCTGACCACCAACGAAGGATCAAAAACCAGTTACACCACTACCAGGGGCTTGACCCGACCCGCCGCCGGAGTTGTAGAACACCTGCTGCGAGGGAACAGCCCCGCCTGCGCG
>NZ_JAALEF010000037.1:0-12153 GCF_014145245.1 Dietzia sp. B44
TACATCTCCTTCGACGCGGGCACGGGTCTCGGGTCGGTGGTCATGGGTGGCGTTGCCGGTTTCGGATACGTCGTCCTGTTCACGGTCGCGGCCGGCGTGGTGCTGCTCGTCGGCGGTCCCGCGGCGGTGGGCGCCCGGCGCACCCGGCCGACGCGTGATCTGACCTCGCCCGCCACGGACGATAAAGTGAGCCCATGACCTCATCGGCCCCGCGGGTGGCGCTCCTCGACTACGGCTCGGGCAATCTCCGCTCGGCCCATCGCGCGCTGGAGCGTGTCGGCGCCCGGGTCGAGCTCACCTCGGACCACCGGGTCGCCACCGAGGCGGACGCACTCGTGGTCCCGGGGGTCGGCGCGTTCGCGGCGTGCATGGAGGGTCTCCGGGCCGTCAAGGGGCCGAGGATCATCGGCGAGCGTCTGGCCGGTGGTCGCCCAGTGCTGGGGATCTGCGTGGGAATGCAGGTCATGTTCGAGCGGGGGACCGAGTTCTCGGACGGTGAACACGCCGAGTCCGGGGCCGCGGGCTGTGGGGAGTGGCCCGGGGTCGTCGAGCGACTGGAGGCTCCTGTGTTGCCGCACATGGGGTGGAACACCGTCGAGGCGCCCGAGCGCAGCGTCCTGTTCGCCGGCATGCCCGCCGACGAGCGCTTCTACTTCGTCCACTCCTACGGGGTGCAGCGATGGGAGATGGAGCCGTCCGACCACCTGACCCCGCCGGACGTCACCTGGGCCCGGCACGGCACGAGATTCATCGCCGCCGTGGAGAACGGCCCCCTGTGGGCCACCCAGTTCCACCCTGAGAAGTCGGGAGATGCAGGCCTGCAGCTCCTCGAGAACTGGATCAGATCCCTTGGCTGACCGCCGGGGTCGCCCGGCGCCCGTATCGTTCGCGGTGCTGGCGCTGGGGGTCTCCGGGGCGGGGGTACTGGTCCTGGGACTGACCGCCCTGGCGGTCGCGCTGTTCCCGCTGCCGCCGGCGGGCCGGGCCGTCGTCGCTCTGGTCGGTGTGATCCTGACCGTCGTGGCGATGGGGGTCGTGTCCACCCGCATCACTGATCGGGCGATCCGTGCCGAGTACGGAGACGAGCCCGCCGTCACATACGGAGACGAGCCCGCCCCCGAGGCCGGGGTCGAGTCCAGCGCACACTCCGGGGAGCCGTCGGAACCGGTCGAGGGCGATGGGGAGCGCCCCCGGGCGGACGGACTACGCTGATGCCCGTGACCAACGCTTCTTACCTCGAACTCCTGCCCGCCGTGGACGTCGCCGACGGGCAGGCCGTCCGTCTGGTGCAGGGAGAGGCCGGGACCGAGACCTCGTACGGATCGCCGCTCGAGGCCGCCATGCAGTGGCAGCGGGACGGGGCCGAGTGGGTCCATCTGGTGGACCTCGACGCCGCCTTCGGTCGCGGGACCAACCGCGATCTCCTCGCCGAGGTCGTCGGCGCACTCGACGTCAAGGTCGAGATGTCCGGAGGGATCCGCGACGACGACTCGCTGGAGGCGGCCCTCGCGACCGGCTGTGCCCGGGTCAACCTGGGAACCGCCGCCCTGGAGAACCCGGAATGGTGCGCCTCCGCGATCGCCCGCCACGGGGACCGCATCGCGGTGGGTCTGGACGTCCGTGTGGTCGACGGCGAGCCCCGGCTCCGTGGCCGCGGGTGGGTGTCCGACGGAGGCAACCTGTGGGAGGTGCTGGAGCGTCTGGACAAGGACGGCTGCGCGCGGTACGTCGTCACCGACGTGTCCAAGGACGGCATGCTCAACGGTCCGAACCTCGAGATGCTCTCCCAGGTGTGCTCGGTCACCGGATCGCCGGTGGTGGCGTCCGGCGGGGTGTCCTCCGTGGCCGACCTCGAGGCCATCGCGACGCTGGTGCCAAAGGGCGTCGAGGGCGCGATCGTGGGCAAGGCCCTCTACGCCGGTCGCTTCACCCTCCCCGAGGCGCTGGCCGCGGTGAGTGTCCGCTGAATCGGCCATGACCACCTTGTAGCCACACCCACCCGCATGACCTCGAGCAGGAGGCCCGAGATGACCGATCAGACCGGAAACACCCTGCCGACGGACCTGTCCGTCGACCCCGCGGAAGCGCTCGCCCTGGCGGCCCGCGTGCTCGAGGAGGTCACCCCCCGCTTCGTCGAGGGACTGGGTGCCGAGGGCACGCGCGCCAAGGGCTCGCGCAACGACTTCGCGACCGAGCTCGACCTCGAGCTGGAGCGTCGGATCTCCGACGCGCTGCGCGAGGGCACCGAGCTCGAGGTGCACGGCGAGGAATTCGGCGGCCCGCCGGTCAACGAGGGCACGCTCTGGGTGGTCGACCCGATCGACGGCACGGCCAACTACTCCCTCGGCATCCCCACCACCGGCATCCTCGTCTCGCTGGTCCACGAGCGACAGCCTGTACTGGGACTGACCTGGCTTCCCCTCCTCGGCCTGCGGTTCACCTCGATCGCCGGGGGCCCGCTCAAGGAGAACGACGAGGAGATCCCGCGGATCGCCGACGTCTCCATCCGCGATGTCGCGCTGGGCCTCGGGTCGCTCAACACCGGCGCCCGCACCACCTACCCGCCGGCCTATCGACGAGAGGTGTTCGAGCAGCTCACCCTCGACGCCGCCCGCACCCGCAAGTTCGGGTCGACGGGGGTGGACCTGTCGTTCGTGGGTTCCAGCCGGTTGTCCGCTGCGGTGAGCTTCGGCAACTACGCGTGGGACAACGCGGCGGGCGCCTCCCACATCCGCGCGGCCGGGGGAGTGGTCACCGACCTGACCGGTGAGCCGTGGTCGATCGACTCCCAGTCGATCCTCGCCGCCGGCCCGCGAGCGCACGCGGAGGTGCTCGGCACCATCCGCGAGCTCGGCGAGCCGGGGAACTTCTTCGAGGCGGGCCGTCGCCGGGCCACCCCCGGTCCCGACGGCAACCGCCCGTGGCTCGACGGGGAGCGGTGAACCGGGCATGACACTCGCCACCCGGGTGATCCCGTGCCTCGACGTCGACGCGGGCCGCGTGGTCAAGGGCGTGAACTTCCTCGATCTGCGGGACGCCGGGGATCCGGTCGAGTTGGCCGCCGCCTACGACGCGCAGGGCGCGGACGAGCTGACCTTCCTCGACGTGACCGCGTCGTCCTCGGGCCGCGGAACCATGATCGACGTGGTCACACGCACCGCCGAGCAGGTTTTCATCCCCCTCACCGTGGGCGGCGGGGTGCGCGCCGCCGAGGACGTCGACCAGCTCCTCCGCGCCGGAGCGGACAAGGTCAGCGTCAATACCGCCGCGATCGCGCGTCCGGAGCTGCTCGAGGAGCTCAGCAGGCGCTTCGGCTCCCAGTGCATCGTCCTGTCCGTCGACGCCCGGACGGTGCCGGAGGGCGAGGCCCCCACACCATCGGGATGGGAGGTCACCACCCACGGTGGCCGCCGGGGCACCGGGATCGACGCCGTCGAGTGGGCCCGGCGTGGCCAGGAGCTGGGGGTGGGGGAGATCCTGCTCAACTCGATGGACGCGGACGGCACCAAGGCGGGCTTCGACCTGGACATGGTCCGTGCGGTCCGTGCGGCGGTGACGATCCCCGTGATCGCCTCCGGCGGGGCCGGCGCGGTCGAGCACTTCGCCCCCGCGGTCAAGGCCGGCGCCGACGCCGTTCTCGCGGCCAGCGTCTTCCACTTCGGCGAGATGACGATCGGCGACGTGAAGAGGGCCATGGCGGCCGAGGGGATCACGGTCCGATGAGCGATCCGGCCCTGGACCCGACCATCGCCGACCGGCTCACCCGGAACGCGGAGGGTCTGATCGCTGCCGTCGTGCAGGACGCGACCTCCGGTCGGGTCCTCATGATGGCGTGGATGGACGACGCCGCCCTCGCCGAGACGCTGGCCACGCGGCGCGGGGTGTACTACTCGCGCTCGCGCGGGACGCGGTGGGTCAAGGGGGAGACCTCCGGCCACGTGCAGCATGTGCGCAGCGTGGAGATCGACTGCGACGGCGACACCGTCCTGCTGAAGGTGGACCAGACCGGGGCCGCCTGTCACAACGGCACGGTCAGCTGCTTCGACACCGACACACTCCTCGGGGAGGACTGAGCCCGTGCCCTTCATCCAGATCAACCAGCTCGACGGGATGGACCCCGAGTCCAAGTCCCGGGTGATCGAGGCCGTCACAGCCGCCTACGCCGAGGCCGCGGGCAAGGACCCGGCCAAGGTGTGGGTGCTCGTCAACGACATGCCGCACGACTCGTTCGGGATCGGCGGCCGGGTCGTCGGATGAGTACCAGGACCACCACCTTCGAGCAGTTCCGGGCGCTCGCCTCGGGCCACCGGGTCGTCCCCGTGGTGCGCACGGTGCTCGCCGACTCCGAGACGCCGCTCTCCGCGTACGACAAGCTCGCGGCCGACCGGCCCGGGACCTTCCTGCTGGAGTCGGCCGAGCACGGCCGGTCATGGTCGCGGTGGTCGTTCATCGGCTGTGGGTCGGCCGCGGCGTTGACCGTCGACGACGCGGGTGAGGCCATGTGGTTGGGGCACGTGCCCGCGGGGGCTCCGACGGGCGGCGACCCGCTCGACGCCCTGCGCCGGACCCTGGACCTGCTGAGGACCGACCAGATCGAGGGCCTGCCGCCGCTGACGTCCGGGCTGGTGGGTTACCTCGGGTACGACATCGTGCGCCGACTCGAGCGCATCACACCGGACACCACCGATGACCTCCACATCCCCGAGCTCGTCCAGATGCTGGCCACCGACCTGGCGGCGTTCGACCACCACGAGGGCCGGATCCACCTGATCGCCAACGCGGTCAACTGGGACGGTAGCGACGACCGGGTCGAGGAGGCCTACGCCGACGCGGTGGCCAGGGTGGACTCGATGACGGCGAGGCTCGCGGCTCCCGGCGCCGGCGGGGTCAGCGTCTTCGACACACCGGATCCGCGGATGCGCCGCCGCACCGACGAGTCGACCTACCACGCGCGGGTGGCCGACATCATCGAGCAGATCTACTCCGGGGAGGCCTTCCAGGTGGTGCTCAGCCAGCGCTTCGAGGTCGACACCTCGGCCTCGCCGAGAGACGTCTACCGGATCCTGCGCACGACCAATCCGAGCCCCTACATGTATCTGATGACGGTCCCGGACGGCAGCGGGGACGACGGTTTCGGTGGCACCGCGTTCACCATCGTCGGATCGAGCCCCGAGGCCCTGGTCAAGGTGCAGGACGGGCTGGCCACGACCCATCCGATCGCCGGGACCCGGCCGCGGGGTGAGGACGACGAGCACGATGTCCTGCTGGCCAAGGACCTCGTGGAGGACGCCAAGGAGAACGCCGAGCACCTCATGTTGGTGGATCTGGGTCGCAACGACCTCGGCCGCGTCTGCGAGCCGGGTTCCGTCGTGGTGACCGAGTTCCGCCAGGTCGAGCGGTACAGCCACGTGATGCACCTGGTCTCCACCGTGACGGGCCGCCTGGCGGAGGGGCGCACGGGCATCGACGCCGTCACGGCCTGTTTCCCGGCCGGCACCCTGTCGGGCTCGCCCAAACCCCGCGCGCTGCAGATCATCGAGGATCTCGAGGACACCCGTCGCGGGGTCTACGGGGGAGTGGTCGGTTATGTCGACTTCGCCGGCAACGCCGATCAGGCGATCGCCATCAGGTCCGCGGTGCTCAAGGACGGGACCGCCTACGTCCAGGCCGGTGCCGGGATCGTCGCCGACTCGGTCGCCGCATCCGAGGACGAGGAGTGCCGCAACAAGGCGATGGCGGTCCTCCGCGCCGTCGCGGCGGCGGACACCCTGAGGCCCGCGGGCCCCACGGGAGGCGCTGAGGGTGCGGACACGCCGGGGGAGGGCCGGTGACCCAGAACGCCCGGCTCCGCATCCCCGTCGTGCTGTTGCTCCTCGGCGCCGTCTTGTTGTGGATCGCCTCCCGGATGGTGTGGGTGGACGTGGTCGCGTTCAACGACCAGTCGGGTGAGGCCCGGCGCAGCCTGACGGGTGCGCAGTGGCAGCCGGCGCTCGTCCCGTTGGCGGTGGGTGCTCTCGCCGCGGTGGCCGCGGTGGCGCTGGTCCGGGGGACGGGGGCCCGGGTGGTCGGGGCCGTCATCGCCCTCCTGGGCCTGGCCACCGGCGCGCTGCTGTTCTCGACCGTCGGCGGAGTGGACCAGGACCGGGTCCACTCCACGGTGACGGGTGAGGAGGAACTCGGCCGCACCAACGCGGGCCCGGGGACGGCCGGTGCGCAGGCGGTGCCGGAGTGGTCGGAGATCACGGAGATCTCGACCCGGTCGGCCGGTCCGGTTCTCACCGGAGCAGGAGCGCTGGCCCTCGTCGCCGCGGGAGCCGTCCCCATGATCTGGCCGACCCGGAGGGTTCAGCGGGATGATCGCTATGTGACGCCCGGGGCGCGCCGCGGTGACCCGGAGGCCGGCGAGGACACCGGGGACACCGGTCGTGACCTGTGGCAGGAACTCGACGACGGGCGCGATCCCACGGGCTGAGCATCCCCGACCGGGTCCCGATTCTCGGAACCCCGCCTGCTGCCTCTATTGTTGATCTCGATCACGCTTCCTGCCCGAACACTGCAGAGGGAGGTCACGGTGGGTACCGTGCTCGACTCGATTATCGACGGGGTCCGCGAGGACGTCGCGGCCCGCGAGGCTGTCATCGACCTCACTGCGGTCAAGAAGGCGGCCCGGTCGGCGCCGGAACCGCGTGACGCGCTCAAGGCGCTCCGGGGTGCCGGGGTCGGCGTCATCGCCGAGGTCAAGCGCGCCAGTCCCTCGAAGGGGCCGCTCGCCGAGATCCCCGACCCCGCCGTGCTGGCCCGGATGTACGAGGAGGGCGGGGCCCGCGTCATCTCCTGCCTGACCGAGGAACGCCGGTTCAACGGCAGCCTGGCGGACCTGGACGCCGTCCGCCGCGCCGTCGACATCCCGGTCCTCCGCAAGGATTTCGTGGTGGGCCCGTACCAGATCCACGAGGCCCGGGCGCACGGCGCGGACCTCGTGCTGCTCATCGTGGCCGCTCTGGAGCAGGACGCGCTGGTGTCCCTGCTGGACCGGACGGAGTCGCTCGGGATGACGGCACTGGTGGAGGTGCACACGGAGGAGGAGGCGGACCGCGCCCTCGAGGCCGGCGCCACCGTCATCGGTGTCAACGCCCGGAACCTCAAGACCCTCGAGGTCGACCGCGACGTGTTCTCCCGCATCGCTCCCGGCCTGCCGTCCGGGGTGGTCAAGATCGCCGAGTCGGGCGTCCGTGACGCGTCCGATCTCCTGGCGTACGCCAGCGTGGGCGCGGACGCGGTGCTGGTCGGCGAGGGGCTGGTGACGAAGGGCGACCCGCGCGCGGCGTGCAACGCCCTGGCCACGGCGGGTTCCCACCCGTCCTGCCCGCAGGGACCCCGCTAGGCCCCCGTCGCCCGCTTCCGGCAGACTGGGAGCCGTGAATTCTAACGAGCTGACACCGCTGCCCTCGATGGGAGACGTGCTCCGGACGACGACCGGACACGAGCCCGACCAGCGAGGCCACTGGGGCGCCTTCGGCGGGCGCTACGTCCCGGAGGCGCTCATGGCGGTCGTCGACGAGGTTGCCGACGCCTACGCCAAGGCCCGCGCGGACGACGCCTATCTGAACGAGCTCGACCGTCTCCAGCGCGACTACTCGGGTCGGCCGTCGCCGCTGTACGAGGCGGGGCGTTTCGGGGCCGAGATCGGCGCCCGTGTCTTCCTCAAGCGCGAGGACCTCAACCACACCGGATCGCACAAGATCAACAACGTCCTCGGCCAGGTGCTCCTCGCGCACCGCATGGGCAAGAAGCGGGTCATCGCCGAGACCGGGGCCGGCCAGCACGGCGTCGCCTCCGCCACGGCCTGCGCCCTGCTCGGGCTGGAGTGCAAGATCTACATGGGTGCGGTGGACGTCCGTCGTCAGGCGCTCAACGTCGCGCGGATGCGTCTGCTCGGCGCGGAGGTCGAGGCCGTGGAGGTCGGTTCCGCGACCCTCAAGGACGCGATCAACGAGGCGATGCGGGACTGGGTCTCCCGGGCGGACGACACCTACTACGCGTTCGGCACCGCCGCCGGCCCGCACCCGTTCCCCGCGATGGTCCGCGACTTCCAGCGGGTCGTGGGCACCGAGGCGCGCGCCCAGATCCTGGAGCGGATCGGGCGCCTGCCCGATGCCGCCGTGGCGTGCGTGGGCGGTGGGTCCAACGCGATCGGGTTGTTCCACCCGTTCATCGACGACGCCTCGGTCCGCCTGGTGGGCTGCGAGGCGGGCGGCGACGGCGTGGCGTCCGGTCGCACCGCCGCGACCGTGAACGCCGGGAGGCCGGGCGTCTTCCAGGGCTCGTACGCGCACCTCATGCAGGACGAGGACGGCCAGACCATCGAGTCGCACTCGATCTCGGCGGGACTGGACTACCCGGGCGTCGGGCCCGAGCACTCGTACCTGTCCGACATCGGTCGCGCCGAGTACCGGCCGGTGACCGACACCCAGGCGATGGACGCGTTCGCTCAGCTGTGCCGCACCGAGGGGATCATCCCCGCGATCGAGTCCGCCCACGCGATCGCCGGAGCGGCGCAGCTCGCCGCCGAGGGCGTCGACCTGATCCTGGTCAACGTCTCGGGTCGCGGTGACAAGGACGTCGACACCGCCGCCCGGTGGTTCGGTCTGTTGGGCGGGGGGACCCCACCCGAGGCCGGGGTGGACTCGAGCCGGGGTGCCGACGACGGCGAGGGCGACTACGCGGACGGTAGAGTCGAGGGATGAGCGTTCTGAGCGAGGTCTTCGAGCGGTGCCGTGCCGAGAACCGGGCCGCCCTCATCGGCTACTACCCGGCGGGGTACCCGACGGTCGAGGGGTCGATCGAGGCCGTGCGGACGATGGTCGCGGGCGGGTGCGACGTCATCGAGGTGGGTATCCCGTACTCGGATCCCATGATGGACGGTCCCACCATCCAGGCGGCCGCGGACGTGGCGCTGCAGGCCGGCTTCCGGATCCGGGACACCTTCGACGTGATCCGGGCCGTCGCCGAGGCCGGCGCGGTCCCGGTCGTCATGAGCTACTGGAACCCGATCCTCCAGTACGGCGTCGACCGGTTCGCGGAGGACCTCGCGGCCGCCGGCGGGACCGGGGTCATCACACCGGACCTCATCCCCGACGAGGCGGAGGACTGGATCGCCGCCACGGACGCACACGGGATCGACCGGGTGTTCCTGGTCGCGCCGTCGTCGACGCCCGAACGGCTGGCCATGACGCTGTCCCACACGAGCGGGTTCGTCTACATCCAGGCGGTCATGGGGGTGACCGGAGCGAGGGACGTGGTCTCCGACGCACCTCGCACGCTCACCGCACGGGTCCGTGAACACTCGGACCTCGCGTGCGGCGTCGGACTCGGGGTGCGCAACGGTGACCAGGCCGCGGAGATCGCCTCCTATGCGGACGGCGTCATCGTGGGGTCCGCCCTCATCACCGCGGCCACCGAGGGGGGCCAGGCCCTCGCCCGGCTGACGGCCGAACTCGCGGCGGGCGTGCGTCGGCCGGGGGCCGGCTCGTGATCCCGAGCCCGCCCCAGGGGGTCTGGGAGCTCGGGCCGTTCCCGCTGCGCGCCTACGCACTGTGGATCATCCTCGGCATCGTCGTGGCCATCTGGTGGGGTGAGAAGCGATGGGTCGCCCGTGGCGGGCGCGCGGGGGTCGTGCTCGACACCGCGCTGTGGGCCGTCCCCTTCGGTCTCGTGGGTGGTCGCCTCTACCACGTGGCCACCGACTGGTACCGCTACTTCGGGGAGGGCAGGAACCCGGTCGACGCGCTGAAGATCTGGGACGGCGGTCTGGGGATCTGGGGCGCCGTCGCGCTGGGCGCGGTCGGCGCCTACATCGGCCTGCGCCAGCAGGGCATCCGGGCGATCGGTGCGTTCGGCGACGCGGTCGCCCCGGGCATCGTCCTGGCACAGGGGATCGGGCGCCTGGGGAACTACTTCAACCAGGAGCTCTACGGTCGCGAGACGGACGTGCCCTGGGCGCTGGAGATCTACCAGCGCTACGACGAGACCTACGGGTACTCCGAGACCATCGGTCGCTCCACCGGGCAGGTGCTCGCGACCGTGCACCCCACGTTCCTCTACGAGTTGCTCTGGAACGTCCTGGTGGCCGTGGCGCTGGTGGTGATCGATCGCAGGTTCCGCCTCGGACACGGACGGCTCTTCGCCCTCTACGTGGCCCTGTACTGCTTCGGGCGGTTCTGGGTGGAGTTGCTCCGCGCGGATGCGGCGACCGAGATCCTCGGGTTGCGGATCAACACGGTCGTCTCGGTCGTCGTCATGGTGGCCGCACTGATCTACGTGTGGCGGGCACGCCGGGGCCGCGAGGACCCGTCGGACCTGCGTGCCCCCGAGGACCTGACCGGCGGGTCCCCGGAGGACGCACCCCCGTTGGCCGGTCGTTGACGTTGCGTTAACCGGTCATCCCGGTGAGGGGACTAGATTGGTACGGGTGAACCGTCGTACCAAGATCGTCTGCACCCTGGGTCCCGCCGTCGCGTCGGAGGCCGGCATCCGTGAACTCGTCGATGCCGGGATGAACGTCGCCCGGCTCAACTTCAGTCACGGAGACCATGCCGACCACGAGGCCAACTACCGCTGGGTCCGCAAGGCCTCCGACGAGTCGGGGCACGCCGTCGGTGTGCTCGCGGACCTCCAGGGCCCCAAGATCCGGCTCGGCCGCTTCCTCGAGGGCCGCCACGAGTGGGCGGAGGGCGACGAGGTCGCCATCACCGTCGCGGACGTGGAGGGCACCAAGGACCGGGTCTCCACGACCTACAAGGGGCTGGCGGCCGACGCCCGACCCGGCGACCGGCTGCTCGTGGATGACGGCAACATCGGCCTGACCGTCCAGCGGGTCGAGGGCGACGACGTCCACTGCGTGGTCACCGAGGGGGGCACGGTCTCCAACAACAAGGGCGTGTCCCTCCCGGGGATGAACGTCTCGGTTCCGGCGCTGAGCGAGAAGGACATCGCGGATCTGCGCTTCGCCCTCGCGCTGGGTGTCGACTTCATCGCCCTGTCCTTCGTCCGGTCGCCGGCGGACGTCGACCTGGTGCACGAGATCATGGACGAGGTCGGGGTGCACGTCCCGGTGATCGCCAAGCTCGAGAAGCCCGAGGCGGTCAAGAACCTCGAGTCCATCGTCCTGGCCTTCGACGCGATCATGGTGGCCCGCGGCGACCTGGGCGTCGAGCTTCCCCTGCAGGACGTTCCGCTGGTCCAGAAGCGGGCGATCCAGATCGCGCGGGAGAACGCCAAGCCGGTCATCGTGGCGACCCAGATGCTCGAGTCCATGATCACCAACTCGCGGCCCACCCGGGCGGAGGCGTCCGACGTCGCCAACGCCGTGCTCGACGGGGCCGACGCCGTGATGCTCTCGGGTGAGACCTCCGTCGGCAAGTACCCCATCGACGCGGTGCGGACCATGTCGTCCATCGCCCTCGCGGTCGAGGCCGACTCCACCGCCGCGCCGGACCTCGTCCACATCCCGAGGACCAAGCGTGGGGTCATCTCCTACTCGGCCCGCGAGATCGGGGAGCGGCTGGGCGCCAAGGCGCTCGTCGCGGTGACCTCGACCGGGGACACCGTCCGCCGGCTCGCCCGCCTGCACAGCCACCTGCCCCTCATCGCCATCACCGGCGATCCGCGCATCCGGAGCCAGTTGGCTCTCACGTGGGGAACCGAGACGTTCCTGACCGACCGGGTCCACGAGACGGCGGAGCTCGTCAAGGTGACCGACGAACTGTTGCTCCCCCTCGAGGGGTACAACGAGGACGATCTCATCGTGATCGTCGCGGGCAACGTGCCGGGAGTCGAGGGGTCGACCAACTTCATCCTCGTTCACAGGATGGGCGAGGCGGATCACTGATCACCTTCGGGTAACAACTCGGTAGCGCCGGTGAGCACCTGCTCACCGGCGCTTTCGTATCTATTCGTGCTTTTGACGTGACAGAGCCGAGATACATCTGTTACCTTTTTGGAGGCCACCGGGGAAGCCGGTCGGCCCGCCGCTTCGCCAACGCACCGAACTCCGAGGTTTCCCCTGATGTCCGACGCCACTCGAATCCACTTCACCGAGCTCGCCGATCGACTCGGTGTGGCCGGCTCCGGCGCGACCGCCGGCCGCCACCG
>NZ_JAALEF010000406.1:0-5872 GCF_014145245.1 Dietzia sp. B44
TCCCCACTCTTCTCCGCAGCCGCTCCCCTCGATGAACGCCTGCGTGCCCCACTGCGCGCGCCGGAGTGCATCGCCGCGGGCGGCTGCGCGTCAGGCGCTCAGGCGCACGAGCAGATGTCCCGCCGGGTGTGCAGGCGCGCGAGCGGATGCCGCGGTGTGTCGGCGTGAGCGGGACACGCCCGCGCGTCAGGGCAGCAGCGAGGAGTCCCCGCGGCCCCAGGCCGCGAGCATCTCGTCCGCCGCCAGCTCATCGAGGTAGTCCAGCGTGCGCATCCCGAACACCACGTCGGCCGCCAGGTGCGGCTCCCGGTTCACCAGGTCCCCCACGACGTCGTGGCGCATCACCTGCTCGTGCACCGCGTCGGCCTCCACGTGCTCGGCGTAGAAGTGCACGCACTCCTCCGGGGCCCCCATCCGCCGCAGGCCCGCCACGAGCCGCGCCGATCCGGGGGACGAGGTGATCTCGATGGCTGCGAAGTGGCCGATCGCGGCCCCGCGCAGCGACCGGTGCAGCCCGAACAGCGACATCAGGTTGACGGTCGACAGCGTCGCCGCCGACACCCGGTCCAGGTATCCCAGGTAGGTGGGGTCCAGCTCGGCGGCCGTCATGAGGTCGGCCCACAGTTGCTGGTGCACGCGCTCGCCGCGCCCGCCGCCGAACTCGTCGAACTCCACGGCGACGAACGAGGCCTTGGCCTGCCCCTGCAGTCGGGGGATGGCGAACGCGTGGGGGTCGCCCTCCTTGAGGTGGTACAGCGACCGGTGGGCGAAGTATTCGCGCAGCTGGTCCCAGGTGCCCTCGTCCTTGAAGTACCAGGACGGGCCGGTACCGGAGGTCGCCTCCACGGACAGCGCGTCCATCTCCGCCACCGGGTCCTCGCCGGGCTCGACGGCTCCCCGGAGGTGATCGAGGAACAGGGACTCCAGGGCGCGCCGCAGCCGCAGGAGCTCGGGGTCCCATTCCAGGTCGGCGTCGACCCCGGCGAAGCCCCGGTAGTGGAGCTCGTAGAGCGTGTACAACGCGAGCTGCAGATCGCGGCCCAGCGGATCGGTGTCCTCCGGCATGCCCGGGAGCCCGTCTGTCCGGCCCGTCGACAGCGCCGTGACCACGGCCTGCGAGAGCGGCCCGCTCGCCGCGGGCAGGGTCGGGGCGGAGAAGGTCGGGGCGATCTCGGTCGGGGCGGCTGTCATGCCCCTCTGTCTACCCGCGATCGCGGTGGTCCTCCACCGGCTCGGAGGGCCGCTCACCCCGTCGGCCGCTCATCCCGCGGGTCGGTCCGCCCTCGCGAAGGCGTCGAAGATCCGGGCGCCGTGGGGCAGTGCGGCCTCATCCAGGACGAACCCGGGATGGTGCAGGTCGGTCTCCTCGGACTCGCCGTCCCACACCCCCAGCCGCAGGTAGACGCCGGGGATCTCCTCGGTGTACCAGGCGAAGTCCTCGCCTCCGCTGGACTGGACGGCGGTGCCCACCCCGTCGGCACCGAGCACCTGCTCGACGGCCGACGCGGCCAGGTCGGCGCAGGTCTCGTCGTTGACCACCGGCGGCACGCCCTGGACGTAGTCGACCTCGGCGCGGACCCCGTAGGTCGCGGCGATCGTCTCGACGGCCTCGCGGACGACGGGCTCCGCCGTGGCCCACACGTCGCGGTCGGCGCTGCGCAGCGTGCCCCACAGCTGCCCCGAGTCGGGGATGACGTTGGGTGCGGTGCCTCCGGCCTTGACCGAGGCCCAGGTCAGGACCGTGCCCGAGCGCGGATCGATCGTCCGGTCCACCACGGCGGTCACCCCCGTGACGATCTGCGCCAGGGCGAAGACCGTGTCCTGGGTCTCGTGGGGCCGGGCGGTGTGCCCGCCGTCCGAGTGGACCGTGATGCCGATCTTGGCGTTGGACGAGGTGATGGCGCCGCCGGTCACGCCCACCTCGCCGACACGACGGTGCGGGTCGCAGTGCAGCGCGAGGATGCGGTCCACGCCCTCCACCACGCCCTCCTCGACGCAGTCCTTGGCGCCACCCGGCATGGTCTCCTCCGCCGGCTGGAAGATCAGGCGCACGGGGCGCGGCGGCGGGTCGGCGACCAGCATCTCGGCCGCGCCCAGGAGCATCGCGGTGTGGCCGTCGTGACCGCACGTGTGGGCGACCCCGTCGACCTCCGAGGCGAAGGACTCGCCGGAGTCCTCGCCCATGGCCAGTGCGTCGATGTCCGCGCGCAGGGCCACGACGTCCGTCGCGGTGGCGCCGTCGGCGGCCGGGACGTCGCACCACAGGCCGGTGCCGATCCGGAACCGCGTGGGCGTCAGCCCCATGGACCGCAGCTCACCCTCGATGTAGTCGGTGGTCTCGGTCTCCTCGTAGGACAACTCGGGGTGGGCGTGGATGTGGCGCCGCCACCCGATCAGTCGTCCCTCGAACCCGTCCGCGTCGCCGGGTTCACTCTTCTTGCGTCCGAACACCGAACACCTCCTGACAGAAGTCGACCACCCGGTCCCCGAGCAGCTGCCTGTTGGCCAATTTCACGAACTCGTGACCCTCGTCCTCGAAGAGCAGCACGTCCACCGGTACGCCGCGGCGACGCAACGCCTCCACGGCCTGCTCCGTCTCGCTGAGCGGCACATTGGTGTCGTGTGCCCCGTGGACGAAGAGCACGGGGACGTCGACATGGTGATACAGATGTAGCGGCGACGCCTCCCTGAGTAGTTCCCGCTCCTGCAGCGGGTTCCCGTACTTGGGATAGGCGGCGGCGGCGATCCACGGCTCGGTGGTGCGGTAGAAACTCTGGAGATCGCTCATCCCGCACGCCGCGATGCCCCCTCGCCACCGCCCGGGGTGCCGGACCAGGGTCGCGTTCACCAGATACCCGCCATAGGAGCGGCCCGAGACCACCGCCCGGTCGGGGTCGGCGATGCCCGCCTCGACCAGGTGCAACAGCGCGTCCTCGACGTCGTCGATCCCCGCGAAGCGGCCGTAGCGGTCGTCGGCGTGGCTGAAGAAGCGTCCGGACCCCGTGGACCCACGCACGTTGGGCGCGAAGTAGGTCACGCCGATGTCGAGGTACCGGCGGGCGAGGTCGTTGTACCCCGGCCGGGACTGTCCCTCGGGCCCGCCGTGGAGGTACACGACCGTGGGCGTCGGTTCGTCGGCCGGGTCTGCGCGGTACAGCCAGCCGGACAACTCCAGCCCGTCGCGGGCCGTGAAGTGGACCAGCACCGGCGCCGGATCCGGTTGCCTCGGCGGCTCTCCCGTCCACCTCCGTCGCTCCACGTCGTACATGACGATGCGCGGCGGCTGGTCGAGGCTCTGCACGGTGAGCGCCAGCAGACGGCCGTCGGCGGTGAGGGTGGGCGAGGACGCCACGACCTCGGGGAGCGGCGGTCTGACGATCACCCGCGGCCGGTCCCCGCTCAGGTCGAGCACCTCGATCTCCGACAAGCCCCCGCGGACGTTCCACAGCAGCACCGCCGTCGAACGGTCCAGGCTCACCTCCACCCGGTCCAGGTCCGCGTCCTCCCGGTAGGCCACCGGCCAGGACTCCGTGCTCTCCTCGTCCGCGACCACCGCGATCAGGCCCATGCGCTCCGCGGAGTGGTCGCTGCGGACGATCATCCTCATGGGCCGGTCCTCGCCCCCGGCGTCGAGGATCACGCCGGCGTCCGTGGTGGACCCGGTGTCGACGGGCAACAGCGGCCACCACCGGCCGTCCGGGACGATCCGGAGCAGTTCGCGGTGGCCGCGGGCTCCGACCCGGAACAGGGCCGCGCCGTCGCGGGCGTGGACGAGCGCGCCCCCCATCCGGCTGTCGACCACCGTGCTCTCGCCCGTCTCCGGGTCCACCAGCCTGCCCTCGGCCAGTCCCTCGGAGTCGAAGGCGGTCAGGGCCAGCAGGTCGCCGTCCCAGCAGACGATCTGCTCGGTGGCGTCGTGGTGGGTGTCGATCGGGTAGACATCCCTGTCCGCGGGGTCGGTCGTGACCAGCCAGATCCGCTCGCGCTCACCGCCGTCGGGTGCCACCTCACAGGCCAGCCACTTGCCGTTGGGAGAGTAGGCGACTCGACGGACCGGGCCGTTGACGGGCAGCACGACGTCGCGCTCCGGCCCTGCCCCGTCGAGGCCCCCCAGGCCCAGTGGCCGCTGCACCGCCCGCGGGTATCCGGTGCGCTCGGTGACCACGCACGCCAGCATCGACCCGTCCGGGGACAGGCACGGAGAGGTGGTGTGACGGATCGCGTCCGGCCCCCCGGCGGCGTCGTCGGGTGGGCCGGCGACGTCCAGGGACTCGGCCTCCTCGGTGATCTCGGTCGTGTCATGCACGGTGGATCCAGGTGTCCTTTCCCCCGCCCCCGCTCGAGGCGTTGACGACCATCGTGCCCGCCGGGGCCACCCGTGTCAGTGCGACGGGCGGGGCGGAGGCGAGGATCTCACCCGAGTCCCCGGGTCGGAGCATGACGAACGCCCGCATGTCGACGTGCCGGCGCTGGAGTTCCTGCCCGTCGAACGTCGGCAGGGTGGACAGGGCCTGGACCTCCTGCGCGACGAATCGCTCGCCGTGCCGCCGCAGTTCGTCGCGGCGCTCGTCGAGCTCGCGGGGAGTGCACTCGGGGCCGACGGTGATCCCGGAGCCCCCGTACCCGTCGATCGGCTTGACCACGAGCTCCCCCAGCCGGTCGAGGACCTGCTTCCGCTGCTCGGGGTCGGAGCAGAGATAGGTGTCCACCTGGCCGATGAGGGGCTTCTCGCCCAGGAAGAAGTTGATGATCTCCGGCACGCGCGCGTAGATCGCCTTGTCGTCCGCCGCGCCGTTGCCGGGGGCGTTGACCACGGCCACCCCGCCCTCCGCCATCGCGCCGAGCAGACCGCGCCGCAGAACGGTTCCGTCGGCCCCCTCGGAGGAGAGCAGCATCTCCTCGTCCATACGGACGTAGAGCACATCGACGGGGGTGCGCTCGTCGCCGTCGACGCGCCACAGTCGACTGTCCTCGACCACCAGGTGGTCGGGGGTGACGAGCGGGCCGCCGATCGCGGCCGCGACCTGGCCCAGGTCGAAGGATCCGAGCTCGTCCTCCGCGATCACCACCGCGATCGCCGGATCGTCGACGCCGTCCGGCGCGGCCGCGCGCAGCGTCTGCGTCAGCATGTCCAGGCCGACCCGGGGATCGTGGATCTCGGACCGTGCGCCGAACTCGGGGAAGCCCTCGCTGATCCGGTCGCGCAGCGCGACCGCCATGGCCAGTCCGCCGGCCATCCGCAGGTTGTCCTCGAGGACCACCCACTCGCCCGGGGCGGTGGACACGAGGTCGACCCCGCACACCGGGGCGTGCAACGCCCCCGCCGGGACCGACCGGCCGGTGGGACGGAAACCCGGTGCCCGCTCGAGGGCCTCGGCGGGGACGACACCGGCGCGGGTGATCTCGCCGGGGCCGTAGATGTCCCGGAGGAACAACTCCATCGCGCGGGCGCGCTGCTCGATCCCCGCCGAGATCCGCGCCCACTGGTCGGCCGGGATGATCCGCGGGACCGCGTCCAGCGGGAACACCTGCGGCTCGTCCCTGCCGTAGACCTTGAGCGTCACCCCGAGGTCGCGGAGGCTGTCGTCGACCGTGTCCTTGCGCTCACACAGGGTCTCGGGGCCCAGGTCCGAGACGGCCTTGAGCACGTCCACGTACTCGGGCCGCGGCACGCCGTCCTCGGTGATCGCCTCGTCGTGCACCTCCTCGGTGACGGCCTCACCCAGCGGCGAGTAGGAGGCGAGCATCGACCGCATGCCGCGGTCGTCCGCCACGTCGCGGGGCCGGATCCGGTCGACGGTCTCCGCCAGCAGGACGGCCACCACGTCGCCACGCCTCCCGCGACGGCGGTGGGCGGCGCGTTGGCGGGCCG
>NZ_JAALEF010000407.1:0-4606 GCF_014145245.1 Dietzia sp. B44
TTCGAGAACATCGAGGTCGTCGGCGAGCCGGAGTACGTGCAGTCCAACTTCGTTCGCGGCATCAGCAAGCTGATGGTCGAGCTCACCCCCAAGGGAACCGGATGAGTTCGGGGCGCGCGGTGGTGGTCGGCGCCAGCCATGCCGGCGCGCAGTCGGCCACCCGCCTCCGCCGGGAGGGTTGGTCCGGTGACATCGTGGGCCGGTGACGAGCCGATGTTGCCCTACCAGCGACCTCCTTCTCGAAGACCTGTGGAAGGAACAAGGACGATCTGCGGAAGGGACAAGAAGGTGTCGGCGCTCCCATGGTCCCGGTCGGACCAGTACGACCACAAGCTGCGGATCGCGGGACTCAACAACGGTTATGACGACATCGTCCTGAGCGGTGACCCCACCTCTGACCGAAACCGCACCTGCTACTACCTCAGGCAGGGCGAGCCGGTCGCCGCTGACAGCGTCAACCGCCCCGGGGACTCCATGACCACCAACGGCATTCTCGGCCAAGTCGCCGTCGACACGACTGCCCTGACACCGGAGGTGGCGGTGTGAGCAAGCAGACCGACCACTGGTCGTGGTCACCACCGAACGTCTGACCCCCGAGGTGAACAAGGATGGTTTGGAGGTCGACGGCAGGGCCCGCGATGAGACTTCTGCCTTTCGTTCCGGGCGCCCGTGACTCGCATCAGTCCGCAGGCGTGCGACGCGCACCCGCGGACGCCCGCGGCCCTGCATGGTGGCTCGCGTTGGTCGTCTGCAAACCCCTTCTGCTGCTCGTCAGGAGAGCGGACTGGCGCGGTACAGAGCGCCTTCCCGGGTCGGGGGGCGCAGTACTGGCGGCCAACCATGTCTCCCAAGCCGACCCGCTCTTCCTCGCGGAGATGGTCCTCGCCCAGGGCCGGACCCCCTGGTTCATGGCAAAATCAAGCCTGTTTCAGAGCAGAGCAGTGGGCTGGTGGTTTCGGTCGGCCGGCCACGTCCAGGTCGACCGCTCCGACGGGCGAGCCGGGATCCGCGCCGCGATCGAAGCAGTGGATCGCGGCGCCCTCGTCGTCGTCTACCCGGAGGGATCGATCACGAACCGACCGGATGCACGTCTGATGTCGCTCAGGTCGGGTGCTGTTCGCATCGCGCTCGAGACGTCAGTCCCATTGATCCCCGTCGCCCAATGGGGTGTGCAGGCCATCGCGCCAGCCTACGAAGGAAGGGTGGTGCTGGGCCGCCGTCGTCGGGTCACCCTGCTGGTCGGGGACCCGGTCCCGCTCGAGGACCTCCGAGAATTGCCGACGGCGACGGCAGCCGCTGCGGGTGTGCAAAGACTTCAGGACACCCTCGCAGCGATGGTCGACCAACTGGCCGACGAGCACGCTAGGTAGCGTGTGGCCGTGTCCAAGTCAGTGACGCGAGTCGATCGCGAGACAGGAATCGCTAACCTTTCTGTCATGCGGGCACCGTCAATGCGCGAACGATTCAAGGAGCACATGCGCCTGGCTGTCCTCGAGGCTGCCCACGACCTGACTGTCGACCGCGGCTGGGACCGGGTGCGCATGGGGCAGGTGGCTGATCGTGCCGGGGTGTCGCGGGCGGCTCTGTACAAGGAGTTCGGTGACAAGGCCGGCCTCGGAGAAGCCGTCGTACTCCGGGAGGCCTCGCGCTTCCTCGAGGGCATCCGGGGCGCGCTGGAGGCGCACATCGGCGATGCGAAGCGAGGCATCGCAGCCGCCGTCGACTACACCTTGAACGAGGCCGGGCGCAGCCCCCTGCTCAAGGCGGTGCTCATCTCCAACCGTGACCTTGATGCGGGAGGTCAGGCGTCCACGGGGATGCTCCCGCTGCTCACGACATCCGCACCGCTTCTCGACCTCGCCTCCGACACCCTGGCCGGATGGGTCGCGGAGAGTTATCCGGGTCTCCCCCCGGGCGATGTCATCGACGCGGCCGACACCCTGGTGCGCCTGACGGTCAGTCATCTTGCGCTCCCCAAGTGGGACCGAACCGCGACAGCGCGGAAGATCTCCGAGGTCGCCGTCCGGTTCCTCTCACTCGAATAGTGACCTGCGCCGGGCGTCGGGAGCAGTCTGAACTGGGCTTCAGCGGCGCACGGCGTGTTCGTTGCCGCCGTGCTGCTGCCGTAGCACCGTCTTGAGCACCTTGCCGGTCGCTGTGCGGGGCAGCTCGGCTACGAACTCGATCCTGGTGGGGCACTTGAAGTGGGCAAGCCGCTCCCGGGTGTATGCGATGAGTTCCTCGCCGGTCGGCTCGGCGCCGTCCTGGAGCGCCACGGTGGCCACCGGGGTCTCGCCCCAGCGGACGTCGGGGACGCCGACGACGGCCACTTCACGAACGGCCGGGTGCCGGTAGAGCACTTGCTCGACCTCGATCGGGTAGACGTTCTCGCCGCCAGTGATGATCATGTCCTTTTTGCGGTCGACGAGCGTGATGAACCCCTCGGCGTCTATGCGGCCCAGGTCACCGGTGTGGAACCAGCCGCCGCGGAAGGCCTCGGCCGTGGCTTCCGGGAGACCCCAGTAGCCCGCGAACACATTGGGTCCCCGGAGGACGAGCTCTCCGACCTCGTTGGTGCGCGCGTCCTTGTCGGCGTCATCAACGATGCGCGCCTCAACGTGGAACACCGCGCGGCCGATGGATCCGGCCTTCTCCTTGACGTGATCGGCGTCCAAGACGGACACGATCGGAGCGGTCTCGGTCATTCCGAAACCCTCCTGGAAGGGCAGCCCCTTACCCTGATAGAAATCAATGACCGGCAGAGGGCAGGGCGCTCCACCGGAGACGGCGAGCTCCAGCGAGGACAGGTCGAAGTCGTCGAAGCCAGGCTCCGACATGAGCGCTGCCCACATGGCCGGGACCATGAACTGCACGGTGGCCCTCTCTCGGGACATCGCCTTCAGGGTCTGCGCCGGGTCGAACGAGGGAAGCAGTACGTTGGTCCCGCCGACGTACAGCAGCGGCAGGGTGTGGATCCCGAGGCCCCCGATGTGGAACATCGGCGCCACGGTCACCGTGACGTCGGTCTCACGCAAGCCGCGCCCGAAGGACAAGCTGTTCACGACGTTCCACAGGTGATTGTCGTGGGTCAGCATCGCGCCCTTGGGTCGCCCTGTGGTTCCGGACGTGTACATCAAGCACGACACGTTGCTCCGATCGACGTCGGCGCTGACTGGACGGGCCTCACCGTTGGCCAACACGTGCTCATAGCGCAGCTCGCCGTCCTCGGGTTCGCCGCCGACGACCAGGCGGGATCGGACGCGTACTCCCTCGCCGGCCACAGCCGCGCGTGCCCCCGGAGCCAGGGGCGCCGAATACACGAACACGTCTGCGCCCGAGTCCGCCAAGAGATAGGTGATCTCGGCCGGCGCAAGACGCACGTTCATGGGCACGAACACCGCGCCCAGCTTGGCCGTGGCCAGCATCGTCTCTATGAACGCGGTGCTGTTGAGCAGGAGCCCTGCCACCCGATCGCCCCGTCGGACGCCGAGGGCGCTCAGTGCCCGGGCCAGTCGATTGGTGCTGCTGTCTAGGGCGGAGTAGGTCAGACGCCGCTCACCGTCGACGAGAGCGATCCGGTCCCCGGAGAGGAATGCCCTCGTCGTGACCCAGCTGCCGATTCCCTCGTCCATGGACATTCCTTCCGGGATGCTGTCATCTCTGCGAGTGAGTCAGATCACGTAGTTTGTCCAAACCTGACGGTGCCCACAAGTTAGTCGGACGCTACTGAGTAAGTCAAATCAAATGAGACATTTCAGGGTGTTGGAACGTAACCAGTTTTGGCTCGTCTGGCGGGGTCGTTGATGGTGGCCTTCTCTGGAAGTTTCGGCGGTTGCGGTCGTCGGCTGAACCGTTGCGGGTGGGCGTGGTAGGCGGCGTCGAGGACGGCTTGGCGTCGTGCCTGGACGTCGGTGGCGGTGCCGTAGTGGACGCTGGCCCGGATGTTCCTGGGCCTGCTCCGGGCGATCATCGCGCATCCCAAGCCGGTGATCGCGGCCGTCGACGGTCACGTCCGCGCCGGTGGGATGGGTCTGGTGGCGGCCTGCGACCTCGCCGTCGCCGGACCGTCGTCCACCTTCGCGCTCACCGAGGTCCGCCTCGGCCTGGCGGCCGTCATGATCTCCGTACCGTTGGCGGCACGCGTGAACTCACGGGATCTCGCATGCGTGCTGCTGACCGGCGAGAAGTTCGACTCCGCGCACGCCCGGCGGATCGGCCTGCTCTCGGACGCGGTGGAGGACCTCGACGCCGCCGTCGACGAGCTCGTCGACTCCTTCCGGCCCTGCTCGCCGCAGGGACTGGCGGAGAACAAGGCGCTGCTGGCCGCGCCGATGATTGCCGAGCTCGACGCCCGTGGAGACGACCTCGCCGGGGTCACCGCGCGGCTGTTCACGACGCCCGAGGTGGCCGAGGGGATGAGCGCATTTCTCGAACGCCGATTGCCCTCCTGGGCGACGCCCGACGCGTAGCGTATGCGATTGTCACAGATATATGACTCGACACACATCACAGAAACCCGCAACGAGAGGTAAAGCCATGCGTACCAAGGCCGCCATCATCCGTGAGCCCAAGCAGGACGGCTGGGAGATCGTCGACGTCGACATCG
>NZ_JAALEF010000407.1:4616-5513 GCF_014145245.1 Dietzia sp. B44
TCCCAAGGCGGGAGAGGTCCAGGTCAAGTTGGCCGCATCGGGCCTCTGCCATTCGGACGAGCACCTGCTCACCGGCGACCTGCAGTTCGAGTCCTACCCGATCATGGGCGGTCACGAGGGTGCCGGGGTCGTCACCAAGGTCGGCGAGGGTGTGATCGGCCTAGAGGAGGGAGACCACGTCGTCCTGGCGTTCATCCCCGCCTGCGGTACCTGCCCGCCGTGTTCAGAGGGCCTGCAGAACCTCTGCGACAACGGCGCGGGACTGCTCACCGGGCGTGCGATCAGCGACGGCGGCTTCAGGGTGCACACCGCCGACGGTGAGGACGTGGCCACCATGTGCCTCCTGGGGACGTTCGCCCCGCACGTCACCGTGCACCAGTCGTCCGTCATCAAGATCGAGAAGGACATCCCGCTGGACAAAGCCGCACTTCTCGGCTGCGGGGTGTGCACCGGTTGGGGCTCGGCCACGGAGATCGGCGGCGCCAAGGAGGGCGACATCGTGGTGGTCGTGGGAGTCGGTGGGATCGGCATCAACTCGGTCCAGGGTGCAGCGGCGGCGGGTGCGCGCGCTATCGTCGCCGTCGACCCGGTCGAGTTCAAGCGCGAGAAGGCCAAGGAGTTCGGGGCCACCCACACCTGCAGCTCCATGGACGAGGCGATGGCACTGGTCGGAGAGATCAGCTGGGGTCGGATGGCCGATCTGGTCATCCTCACGATGGGCGTGGTCGAGGGCAAAGACCTGCTCCCCGGTCTGCTCCTCACGGGCAAGGGCCGCCGGTGTGTCGTGGTGGGCCTGGGGGACATGATGGCCGTCGACGCCCAGGTGTCAATCATGGACCTGGCGATGCAGCAGAAGACACTGCAGGGCGCCATCTTCGGTGGCACCGGCCCGCGCAA
>NZ_JAALEF010000407.1:5523-6006 GCF_014145245.1 Dietzia sp. B44
GGCGCCGATGCTGGCCGATCTCGACGCCCGTGGAGAAGACCTGGCCGGGGTGACCGCCCGCCTGTTCACCACCGCCGAGGTCGCCGAGGGGATGACCGCATTTCTTGAGCGCCGACCGCCCTCCTGGGCGACGCCGGACGCGTAGCGTATGCGATGTCGTTGATGTGTGACCGTCACCACATCGCCCGCGTTCAACCCGAGAGGTAATGCCATGCGCACCAGAGCAGCCATCATCCGTGAACCCAAGCAGGACGCCTGGGAGATCGTCGACGTCGACATCGACGACCCCAAGGCGGGGGAGGTGCAGGTCAAACTCGCCGCCTCGGGGCTGTGCCACTCGGACGAGCACCTGCTCACGGGGGACCTGCAGTTCGAGACCTATCCGATCATGGGTGGCCACGAGGGCGCGGGCGTGGTGACCAAGGTGGGAGAGGGTGTCACCGGGCTCGAGGAGGGGGACCACGTCGTCCTGGCGTTCATCCC
>NZ_JAALEF010000407.1:6016-8165 GCF_014145245.1 Dietzia sp. B44
CACCTGCCCGCCCTGTTCCGAGGGGCTGCAGAACCTCTGTGACAACGGCGCCGGGCTGCTGAGCGGCCGGGCCATCAGCGACGACGGCTACCGGGTGCACACCGCCGACGGCGAACCCGTGGCGACCATGTGCGTCCTGGGCACCTTCGCGCCGCACGTCACCGTCCACCAGTCCTCGGTCGTCAAGATCGAGAAGGACATCCCCCTGGACAAGGCCGCCCTGCTCGGATGCGGTGTCTGCACGGGGTGGGGCTCGGCCACCGAGATCGGCCAGGCCAAGGAGGGCGACGTCGTGGTGGTGGTCGGCGTGGGCGGGATCGGGATCAACTCCGTCCAGGGCGCCGCCGCGGCGGGGGCGCGCGTCATCGTGGCCGTGGACCCGGTGGAGTTCAAGCGGGAGAAGGCGATGGAGTTCGGGGCGACACACACGTGTGCCTCGATGGACGACGCCATGGCACTGGTCGGCGAGATCAGCTGGGGGCGCATGGCGGACCTGGTCCTGCTCACCATGGGAGTGGTGGACGGGAAGGACCTGCTGCCCGGGCTGATGCTCACCGGCAAGGGGCGCCGCTGCGTGGTCGTGGGGTTGGGGGACATGATGGCCGTCGACGCGCAGATCTCCATCCTCGACCTGGCCATGCAGCAGAAGACCCTGCAGGGGGCGATCTTCGGTGGCACCGGCCCGCGCAAGCAGATCCCGCACCTGCTGCACCAGTACCGGGCCGGGAACCTCAAGCTCGACGAGTTGGTCACCAGGACGTACCGGCTCGACGAGATCAACCAGGGGTACCAGGACATGCGCGACGGCAAGAACATCCGCGGTGTGATCATCTACGACGAGCAGGACTGGTAACAGGAGGATGTATGACGGAGCCCGAGCAACGGACCCCCAAGCAGGACCGTAGCCGCCTCACGCGGGAACGACTGCTCGGTGCCTCCATCGATCTCCTGGCGACACAGGGCTGGGCGGCGACCACCGTGGGTGCGGTGGCCGCCGCCGCCGGCGTCTCCCGGGGCGCCGCACAGCACCACTTCCCGACCCGGGAGGACCTCATCACCGCCGCGCTCGGTCACATGATCGAACAGCGGATCGAGGACGTGCGCAGGGTGGGACTGGATCTCGGCGAGGACCTCGTCCTTACGCGCCGACTCGGCCTCAGCCTTGCCGAGCTTGCGTTCCAGCTCGGCGATGCGGGCCTGCTCGGGACTGCGCGGGCTGCGGCCAGCCTTCTTCACCCCGCCCAGGGTGCCGGCGGCGATCGCGGCCCGCTATTCCTTGACGTGCGAATCATAGAGACGCCCCCGGCGCAGGACGGCGCCCTTCGCGCCGGCGGGGGCCGCATCATATTCAGCAACGATCCGACGTGTGAAGTCCGCGGTAAAGGACCGGCGCTTCGCCCGGTCGGACCACGGGCCCTGCGGATCCGCCGCCGGCGCGACGAGGCCCCAGCCTCAATCCACACTGACCGGGTGTCTCACCTCAGTGTCTCTACGACGGTCTCAACGCTGGGCAGGTGTAGGTGCGCAGCATGTGGTGCCGAATCGCTTCACACTCCGGGTCCCACCCCGCTCGACGAGGGTGGCGAATCACGGTCGTCAATTGATGTTCCTTTCCGAAACACGGTCGCTGCTCGTCGTATCCAACACCCACGATCGATCAACTGCGGGCAAGTCCGCCGAGCATCAGCTCGGCCCTATCGACGGGAAGCTGCTGGGTGATGGCTCGCTTGCTGAACATGAAATCGCGGGGGCGGTTGATGCAGTCTGCAGCAAGGAGCTCGCCATCACGGAGGTAGAAGCAGCTGAAGTCGCGGTCCCGGGTGGGGTCACCGCTGAGGACGACTTCGTCGTAACCGGTGTTGAGACCGGCGATCTGCAGCTTGAGATCGTATTGATCTGACCAGAACCAGGGCAGCGACACTGCGCTCTTGGACTTCCCGCAAAGGGTAGCCGCGGCGAGTTTCGCCTGATCGGTTGCTCCGGGTACGCACTCCAGCCGGACTCGGCGACCGTATCGAGAGATGTACTTGCTGGCACAGTCTCCGGCGGCAACGATGGCTGGGTCACTGGTTCGGGCGTGCTCGTCGATCACCACACCATCGTTCAGGGTCAAGCCCGCCGCCTCGGCGAGTTCTGTTCTCGGTTCAAC
>NZ_JAALEF010000407.1:8175-13617 GCF_014145245.1 Dietzia sp. B44
GCAATGACGGCACCCGAGCAGCGGGCCCCCAAGCAGGACCGTAGTCGCCTCACGCGGGAACGCCTCCTGGGTGCCTCGATCGACCTCCTCGCCACGCAGGGCTGGGCGGCGACCACCGTGGGCGCGGTGGCCGCCGCCGCCGGCGTCTCACGGGGTGCCGCGCAACACCACTTCCCGACCCGTGAGGACCTCATCACCGCCGCCCTCGGCCACATGATCGAGCAGCGGCTCGAGGACGTCCGGAACGTGGGACTCGATCTGCCCGACCCGGGCCCGGAGCGGACGGTCGCCGTGGTCCGACTCATCGTCCAGCACTACACCTCCGACCTCTTCAAGTCGGCGCTGCACGTCTGGACCGCGGCGGCCAGCGATCCGGCGTTGCGCGACCGCGTGCTGCCGCTCGAGAACCACATGTCCCGGGAGGTCCTGGTGATCGCCGCCGCCGCCCTCGGACACGACCCCGGCGACGTGCGGGTGCGCAGGCCCCTGCAGGCCACCCTCGACCTGGCCCGCGGGCTCGGGCTCGCGGACGTGCTCTCCGACGACTCGGCCCGTCGTGAAAAGGTGATCCGATACTGGGCCGAGACCCTCGACCTGGTGCTCGCGCAGGTCCCGCAGGCGTCGGCCCGAGGCGTCGCCCCGGCCGCGTTTTGACCGATCCTCACGAGGGCGGTTAGGCTTGACCATCGTGCTCGCAGTACGCGAGCTGGAGGATCGTGCCCAGTAGGCCAGCGAGAGCGGCTGACGTGGTCGCCCGTGCGCCCGTCGGGGAGCGCGAGAGTCCGGATACGAGCAACGTCCCAGTGACCGGTGGTCGCCCCCGAGGAGGCCGCCAGCTAGAGAAAGTCGGTTCATGCCAACCATCAACCAGCTGGTCCGCAAGGGCCGCCAGGACAAGAAGTCCTCGACGGCGACGGCTGCCCTCAAGGGCTCGCCGCAGCGTCGTGGCGTGTGCACCCGTGTGTACACCACCACCCCCAAGAAGCCGAACTCCGCGCTGCGTAAGGTCGCCCGCGTGCGCCTCACCAGCGGTATCGAGGTCTCCGCATACATCCCCGGTGAGGGCCACAACCTCCAGGAGCACTCCATGGTGCTCGTCCGTGGTGGTCGTGTGAAGGACCTCCCGGGTGTCCGTTACAAGATCATCCGCGGCTCCCTCGACACGCAGGGCGTGAAGGACCGCAAGCAGGCCCGCTCCCGCTACGGCGCCAAGAAGGAGAAGTAATGCCTCGCAAGGGTCCCGCCCCGAAGCGCCAGCTCATCAACGATCCGGTCTACGGCTCGCCGCTGGTCACGCAGCTCGTCAACAAGATCCTCCTCGACGGCAAGAAGACGACCGCCGAGCGCATCGTCTACTCCGCGCTGGAGATCTGCCGCGAGAAGACCGGTACCGATCCGGTCCTCACCCTCAAGAAGGCGCTCGACAACGTCAAGCCCGCCCTCGAGGTCCGCTCCCGCCGCGTCGGTGGCGCCACCTACCAGGTGCCCGTCGAGGTCCGCCCCGGGCGTTCCACGACCCTGGCCATGCGCTGGCTGGTGACCTTCTCCCGGCAGCGCCGCGAGAACAGCATGGTCGAGCGTCTCGCCAACGAGATCCTCGACGCCTCCAACGGTCTGGGTGCCGCGGTCAAGCGCCGCGAGGACACCCACAAGATGGCCGAGGCCAACCGGGCGTTCGCGCACTACCGCTGGTGATCCAGCCGGGCCCCGGAGCGGGGGGACGCCCACCGGGCGTCACCGCTCCGGGGCCCCCCGGCCGCCCCGAGGGTGGCATCATTGAACGAGGGTCGGCTCCCGCGCGAGTGAAGCGGGGCACGGCCCAGGACAACAGACCCGGTTCGGACGGTCCACACGACCGCCCGGGCCACCTAAGACTCACGATCGGGGACCATCCGTGGCACAGGACGTGCTGACCGACCTCAACAAGGTCCGCAACATCGGCATCATGGCGCACATCGACGCCGGTAAGACGACCGTCACCGAGCGCATCCTGTTCTACACGGGTGTCAACCGGAAGATCGGCGAGACGCACGACGGCGCCTCGACCACCGACTGGATGGAACAGGAGAAGGAGCGCGGCATCACCATCACGTCGGCCGCCGTCACCTGTTTCTGGGCCGACAACCAGATCAACATCATCGACACCCCGGGCCACGTGGACTTCACGGTCGAGGTCGAGCGCTCGCTGCGCGTCCTCGACGGCGCCGTCGCGGTCTTCGACGGCAAGGAGGGCGTGGAGCCCCAGTCGGAGCAGGTCTGGCGCCAGGCCGAGAAGTACGACGTCCCGCGCATCTGCTTCGTCAACAAGATGGACAAGATGGGCGCGGACTTCTACTACACCGTGCAGACCATCATCGACCGGCTCGGCGCGAAGCCGCTCGTCCTGCAGCTGCCCATCGGCGCGGAGGACGAGTTCGACGGGGTCATCGACCTCGTCGAGATGAAGGCCCTCGTCTGGCCCGGCGTCACGCCGATCGGCACCGAGGCCACGGTCCAGGAGATCCCCGAGGATCTCAAGGACAAGGCCGACGAGTACCGGGAGAAGCTCCTCGAGGCCGTCGCCGAGAGCGACGAGGCCCTCATGGAGAAGTACTTCGGCGGCGAGGAGCTGACGAAGGCCGAGATCCAGGCCGCGATCCGCAAGATGACGGTCAACGCCGAGATCTACCCGGTGCTGTGTGGTTCGGCGTACAAGAACAAGGGCGTCCAGCCCCTGCTCGACGCCGTCATCGCGTACCTGCCGAACCCGCTCGACGTCGGCTCGATCCACGGTCACGCCGTGGGCGACGAGGAGAAGGTCGTCAGCCGTCAGCCCTCCAAGGACGAGCCGTTCGCGGCGCTGGCGTTCAAGATCGCCGTGCACCCGTTCTTCGGTGAGCTCACCTTCGTCCGCGTCTACTCGGGTCGCATCGACCCGAGCACGCAGGTGCAGAACGCCACCAAGGGCAAGAAGGAGCGCGTCGGCAAGCTCTTCCAGATGCACGCCAACAAGGAGATGCCCGTCGAGGAGGCCGTCGCCGGCCACATCTACGCGTTCATCGGCCTCAAGGACACCACCACGGGTGACACCCTGTGTGACCTGCAGAACCAGGTCATCCTCGAGTCGATGACGTTCCCGGCCCCGGTCATCGACGTCTCGATCGAGCCCAAGACCAAGGCCGACCAGGAGAAGCTCGGCACGGCCATCCAGAAGCTGGCGCGCGAGGACCCGACGTTCTCCGTCAGGCTGGACGACGAGACCGGTCAGACGGTCATCGGCGGCATGGGCGAGCTCCACCTCGACGTCCTCGTCGACCGGATGAAGCGTGAGTTCAAGGTCGAGGCCAACGTCGGCAAGCCGCAGGTCGCCTACCGCGAGACCATCAAGGGCACGGTCGAGAAGTACGACTACACCCACAAGAAGCAGACCGGTGGTTCGGGCCAGTTCGCCAAGGTCCAGATCCGTCTCGAGCCGCTCCCCCAGGAGCAGGTCGAGGAGGGCGAGACCTACGAGTTCGCCGACAAGGTCACCGGTGGCCGGGTGCCCAAGGAGTACATCCCCTCCGTGGACCACGGCATCAAGGACGCCATGCAGTACGGCGTCCTGGCCGGGTACCCGATGGTCAACGTCAAGGCGACGCTGGTCGACGGCGCGTACCACGAGGTCGACTCCTCGGAGATGGCGTTCAAGGTCGCGGGCTCGATGGCGTTCAAGGAGGCCGCGCGCAAGTGTCAGCCGGTGATCCTCGAGCCGCTCATGGCGGTCGAGGTCATCACGCCCGAGGACTACATGGGCGACGTCATCGGCGACATCAACTCCCGCCGCGGCCAGATCCAGGCGATGGAGGAGCGCTCCGGCGCCCGCGTCGTCAAGGCCAACGTGCCGCTGTCCGAAATGTTCGGCTACGTCGGCGACCTCCGGTCGCGGACGCAGGGCCGGGCCAACTACTCGATGGTCTTCTCCCACTACGCCGAGGTTCCGGCGAGTGTGTCCAAGGAGATCATCGCCAAGGCGACCGGCGAGTAACCGGTACTGGTCCCGCCCGGCCGTGAGGTAGGGCGGGGCCGATGCCGGCGGCGCACGGTCGAACCTCCGGGTGGCCGCCGGTTCGTGCCCCCCACGGCACGATGAGTAAGATCAGATCCCACACAAAGCAGTGCCCACCTCGAGGTGGGGACAGACCAGTCCAGGAGGACACACAGTGGCGAAGGCGAAGTTCGAGCGGACCAAACCGCACGTTAACATCGGCACCATCGGTCACGTCGACCATGGCAAGACCACCACCACCGCGGCCATCACCAAGGTCCTGGCGGACACCTTCCCCGATCTCAACGACGCGTTCGCGTTCGACGAGATCGACAAGGCGCCGGAGGAGAAGGCTCGTGGTATCACGATCAACATCTCCCACGTCGAGTACCAGACGGAGAAGCGCCACTACGCGCACGTCGACGCCCCGGGTCACGCCGACTACATCAAGAACATGATCACGGGTGCCGCCCAGATGGACGGCGCGATCCTGGTCGTGGCCGCCACCGACGGCCCGATGCCGCAGACGCGTGAGCACGTGCTGCTCGCCCGTCAGGTCGGCGTCCCCTACATCCTCGTCGCCCTCAACAAGTGCGACATGGTCGACGACGAGGAGATCCTCGAGCTCGTCGAGATGGAGGTGCGTGAGCTCCTCGCCTCGCAGGAGTTCGACGAGGACGCCCCCGTCGTCCACATCTCGGCGCTCAAGGCGCTCGAGGGTGAGGAGAAGTGGGTCCAGGCGATCCGCGACCTCATGCAGGCCTGCGACGATTCCGTCCCGGACCCCGAGCGTGAGACGGAGAAGCCCTTCCTCATGCCCGTCGAGGACGTCTTCACGATCACCGGTCGTGGCACCGTCGTCACCGGTCGCATCGAGCGCGGCAAGATCAACGTGAACGAGGATGTCGAGCTCATCGGCATCAAGGAGAAGGCCACCAAGACCACCATCACGGGCATCGAGATGTTCCGTAAGCTCCTCGACTACGGCGAGGCCGGCGACAACGTCGGTCTGCTCGTCCGTGGCCTCAAGCGCGAGGAGGTCGAGCGCGGCCAGGTCGTCATCAAGCCGGGCGCGTACACCCCGCACACGAACTTCGAGGGCCAGGCGTACATCCTGTCCAAGGACGAGGGCGGCCGTCACACGCCGTTCTTCAACAACTACCGTCCGCAGTTCTACTTCCGCACCACGGACGTGACCGGCGTCGTGACCCTCCCCGAGGGCACCGAGATGGTCATGCCGGGCGACAACACCGAGATGAGCGTCGAGCTCATCCAGCCGGTCGCCATGGACGAGGGCCTGCGCTTCGCGATCCGTGAGGGTGGCCGCACCGTCGGCGCCGGTCAGGTCACCAAGATCATCAAGTGATCGACTGACCCATCGGGTCGGACGAGTAGTCCGGACCATATGAGGGAGGGGCGCCCCACCGCGAGGTGGG
>NZ_JAALEF010000408.1:0-1206 GCF_014145245.1 Dietzia sp. B44
GCCGGCCCCCGCCCCGGCCCCCGAGCCCACACCGCCGCCCCAGCCGGTGCCGTCGCCGACCGTCATCCCGCCCGCGCCGGACCTGCAGGACATGCTCGATTCACTGACCTCCGAGTTCAACTCCTTCGTCCCACCGGGCCAGGCCGGCGAGGGCGACGGTGGCGGCAACACCGGTGGCAACGCGAACCCGAACGCGGGTGCGGCCGCGAACAACGGCAGGGGAGGTGACGGCGGATGACGACACCTCACCTGCTGGCGGGCCGGTACGAGATCGGCGAGGTCCTCGGGTTCGGCGGCATGTCCGAGGTCCACCGGGGGCGGGACACCGTCCTCGGCCGTGACGTGGCGGTCAAGATCATGCGGCCCGAGTTGGCCCGCGACGAGACCTTCTACCAGCGCTTCCGCCGCGAGGCCCAGAACTCGGCGTCGCTCAACCACCCCTCCATCGTGGCGATCTACGACACGGGCGAGGAGCGCACCGATGACGGCGCGTTGCCCTACATCGTCATGGAACTGGTCGAGGGCGACACGATCCGGGACATCGTCAAGATGGATGGTCCGTTGGAGGTGGAACGCGCACTCGGGGTGATGGCGGACGTCTGCGGCGCCCTCGACTTCTCCCACAAGAAGGGGATCATCCACCGCGACGTCAAGCCGGCGAACATCATGATCTCGCGCGACGGGGCCGTCAAGGTCATGGACTTCGGGATCGCGCGCGCGGTCAGCGACGCCAGCTCGACCCTCACCAACACCTCGTCCGTGCTCGGCACCGCCCAGTACCTCAGCCCCGAGCAGGCCCGGGGCGAGACGGTGGACGCCCGATCGGACCTGTACTCGGCCGGCTGCGTCCTGTACGAGATGGTCGCCGGAGCCCCGCCGTTCACCGGCGAATCCCCCGTCGCCGTGGCGTACCAGCACGTCCGCGAGTCACCGCAGCCGCCCTCCGCGATCAACCCGGAGGTCGGCCGGTACGTCGACGCCGTGGTCATGCAGGCGATGGCCAAGAACCCCGAAAACCGGTACGACACCGCCGGGGACATGCGCACCGACCTGCTCGCCGTCCTGAGCGGCGGCCGGCCGGCCGCCCCGCTCGTGCTCTCCGACGACGAGCTCGACGACGGACAACGACCCGACGCCCCCCACGGATTCGCCGGGGCGGGCTACGGCTCGGGCCGCCCCGACCGGATCCCGCCGTCCGAGGCCCCG
>NZ_JAALEF010000409.1:0-1893 GCF_014145245.1 Dietzia sp. B44
TCACGCCACCGAATCCGCCCTCGACGGCCTGGAAACCCGAGCCCGACACGGTGAACCCGGTCCGGCCCGAGGTCGACGCCACCGCCCCGCCCAGTGAGCTGGACGCCGTCAGTCGTGCGGCGGCGTTCGCCGGCGCGTCGGCGAGGACGGCGAGCGCCGACGTACCGAGCAGCGCCAGCGCCAGGACGGCGAGCATCCGCATCGCGGACGCCCGCATCGTTGATGACCGGGTGTGAATCACGTGAACTCCTTGACGAGGGCCGACCCGAGTGTCGCCGGGAACGCGGGCTCCGCCGGCGTCCGGGCGGTGCGGAATCGACGTCGATCCGGGGTGACCAACAGGTCCCCGGTGACGGGATGACGGTCGACGAGAACCGGCTGCTGATAGACCTCTTCCACCAGCTCGGCGGTGAGGACCCGGTCGGGTGGCCCCTCGGCACGGATCCGACCCCCGGAGATCATGACGAGCCGGTCGGACCACGCGGCGGCCAACTCCAGGTCGTGCAGGACCACCACCACCGCCCCGCCGGCGTCGGCCACGGTCCGGGCCAGCTCCAGGACGATCTCCTGATGGCGCAGGTCCACCGCGGCGGTGGGTTCGTCGAGGAGCAGCACTCCGGCCCGCTGGGCGAGCGCCCTCGACAGTGAGGCGCGCGCCTTCTCTCCACCGGACAGGGTCGGGAAGGTCCGGGACCGCAGCGAGGAGGTGTCGGTGGCGGCCAACGACTCCTCGATGATCTCCTCGTCGTCGTTCCCCTCGGGCAGCGCTGCCCAGGGGGCGCGCCCCATCGCGACGATCTCCCGCACGGTGAAGGGGAAGGCGACCGAGTTGGCCTGGGTGAGCAGGGCCCGGCGGCGGGCGAGGTCGCCGAGACGCCACCGGTGCAGATCGGTGCCGTCGAGCACCGTGCGGCCGGAGTCCGGGTCGGTGTCCCCCGCCACCACGCCGAGCAGCGTGGACTTGCCCGCACCGTTGGGGCCCACCAGCGCCAGCACCTCGCCTGCGTAGACCTCCAGGTCGACCGCGTCGAGCAGGGTCCGGCCACCGATTCGTACCGTGACGCGTTCGGCGGACAGCACCGGTACGCGTGACCCGGTGACGCTCATCCCCAGCCCCCTGCGGTGCGACGGGTGCGGTGGAGGAGCCAGAAGAAGAACGGTCCGCCGACGGCGGCCGTCACCATCCCCAGTGGCAGCTCCGCGTAGTTCACGGCGGTGCGGGCGAGCAGGTCGGCCGCCAGCAGACACACCGCACCACCCAGCGCCGACGCCGGAAGCAGCAGTCGGTGGCCCGGCCCGGCGATCATGCGGACGAGATGCGGCACCACCAGGCCGACGAACGCGACGATGCCGCAGAAGCTCACCGCAGCGGCCGTGAGCAGGCCGACCAGCAGGATCGAGAAGACACGCAACCGCTCCACGTTGACGCCCAGGTGGCGGGCCGGGCGCTCTCCGAGCGCGAGCAGGTCCAGAGGTCGCGCCAGACGCGCTGCCAGGACCAGCCCGAGCAACGCCAGAGGCGCCACCACCAGGACGTGCTCCCACCGGCTGCCGTTCAGGCTTCCCAGTTGCCAGAACACGATCTCCTCGCGGGCCTGGGTGTCCCCGAGGAACATGAGCAGCGCGAGCGCGGCTCCGGCGACGGCGTTCACGGCGATGCCGGTGAGGACCAGCGTGACCACCTCGGTCCTGCCGTTGCTCCGGCTGAACAGGTACACCGCGGTGGTGGTGATGATGCCGGCGACGAAAGCGCAGACGACGCTGGTCCAGGCACCGAAGGCGGTCAGCCCGAACACGATCGCCGCCGCGGCGCCCACGGCCGCCCCGGCGGACACCCCCACCACGCTGGGCTCGGCGAGCGGGTTGCCGAACGCGCCCTGCATGAGCGCCCCG
>NZ_JAALEF010000410.1:0-3185 GCF_014145245.1 Dietzia sp. B44
CGGCTTTCACCCGCGTGCGACTACGCCACGAGGTGCTCCCGCTCCTCGAGGACGTCCTGGGGGGCGGGGTGGCGGAGGGGTTGGCGCGGACCGCGGAGCTGCTCCGGACCGACGACGACGAGCTGGACCGTCTCGCCGCCGCCGTGCCCGTCTCCGGAGACGGCGGGCTGGACGTCTCCGTCCTCGAGCCGCTCACGCAAGCTGTGCTGACCCGGGTCCTGCGGCGATGGCTGCTGGCCCACGGCTGCCCCTCGCCCACGTACGCGCACCTGTCATCGGTGGCCGCCCTCGTCACGGACTGGCACGGGCAGGGGGGAGTGGCGGTGGGGGGCACGGGCCCGGACGGGTCGGGTGTGTCGGCGGGCCGGGGCAGGTTGGTCGCTCGGCGACGGCATGGAAAGGTGGTCCTCGAGATCGACCGGGCGAGTGGAGCGGGGACGTAGATGAGCACGGACAAGTACGCCGACGAGATCGAGTCGGTGCTCATCGACACCGATGTGATCCGCGACCGGATCGCCGAGATGGGCGCGACGATCGGGGAGCGCTACCGGGACTCCGAACAGGAGGTCGTGCTGGTCGCCGTGCTCAAGGGCGCGGCGATCTTCGTCTCCGACTTCGCCCGGGCGCTGACCATCCCCTCCGAGCTGGAGTTCATGGCGGTCAGTTCCTACGGCTCCTCCACCAGCTCCTCGGGAGTGGTGCGGATCCTCAAGGACCTCGACCGTGACATCGCGGACCGCGACGTGATCATCGTGGAGGACATCATCGACTCGGGCCTGACCCTGTCGTGGCTGATGCGCAACCTCCGCACCCGCAATCCGCGCTCGCTGGAGATCGTCACCCTGCTGCGCAAGCCCGACGCGGTCAAGGCGGACCTGGACATCCTCGAGATCGGGTTCGACATCCCCAACGAGTTCGTGGTGGGGTACGGCCTGGACTTCGCCGAGCGGTACCGCGACCTGCCGTACATCGGCCGGCTGCACCCTCGCATGTACTCCTGACCGACGCTGTTGGACACATGTCTGGCAATTTCGTGATCCAGGTCACGCGAGGCGGTTAGCCTGGCGACATGTTCCCGGGAATCTTCGCCGCCACCACGCCCGACAAGCCCGCCGTGATCCGCCCCGCGACGGGCGAGCAGATCACCTACGCCGAGCTCGAGGCCAGGTCGGCCCAGCTCGCGCACGTCCTGACCGACGACTGGGGGCTTCGGCCCGGCGACACCATCGCCGTGGTCTCGGACAACACCCTCGAGATGGTCGAGATCTACTGGGGGGCACTGCGGGTCGGGCTCTACATCGCCGCCATCAACCATCACCTGACGGCCGACGAGTCCTCCTACATCATCGGGGACTGCGGTGCCCGCGCCCTCTTCGTCTCCGCTCCCGTGGCCGACCACGTCGACCTGTCCCCGGACGCCCACCCCGACGTCGAGCACCGGGTGGTGTTCGGCGGGTCGCTCGACGGGTGCGCGGACTACCGAGAACTGCTGGCCGACAAGCCCACTGATCCGCCCGCCGACCAGCCCCGCGGCCACGACTTCCTCTACTCCTCCGGCACCACCGGACGGCCCAAGGGCGTGCGCGTGGACCCGCCGGAGGGGCAGATCGACGAGGTCCCCGACGTCTACACCCCGGTGTTCAGCTTCCTCTACGCGTTCGACGCCGACAGCGTGTACCTGTGCCCCGCGCCGCTGTACCACGCGGCCCCGCTGCGGTTCTGCGGCGTGGTCAACTCCGTCGGCGGGACCGTGATCCTCATGGACCGCTTCGACGCCGAGGAGTCACTGCGCCTCATCGAGGAGTACCGCGTGACCCACTCGCAGTGGGTGCCGACGATGTTCGTGCGCATGCTCAAGCTGCCGGAGGAGACGCGGATGCGTTACGACGTGTCCAGCATGACCCACGCGATCCACGCCGCCGCCCCGTGCCCGCCCGAGGTCAAGCGCCGGATGATCGAGTGGTGGGGCCCGGTGATCCACGAGTACTACTCGGCCACCGAGGGCATGGGGATCACGTTCATCAACTCGCAGGAGGCGCTCGAACGCCCCGGATCGGTGGGCCGCGACGGGCTCAAGGGCATCGCGCACATCTGCGACGAGGAGGGCCGCGAGCTGCCCATCGGCGAGATCGGCACCATCTACTGGCAGCAGGACGAGGGCACCTTCGCCTACCACGGCGATCCGGACAAGACCGCGTCCGTCTTCCACCCCGAGCACCCCAACTGGTCCACCTTCGGCGACGTGGGTTACCTGGACTCCGACCGCTTCCTCTACCTCACCGACCGCAAGGCGTTCACCATCATCTCCGGCGGCGTGAACATCTACCCGCAGGAGATCGAGAACGCACTCGCGCTGCACCCGGCGGTCGAGGACGTCGCGGTGATCGGGATCCCGGACGAGGAGATGGGGGAGAAGGTCCACGCCGTGGTGGTGCCCGCTCCCGACCGCGCCGACGACCCCGACCTGGGCGAGGAGATCCTCGGATCGCTCCGCGGCCACATCTCGGACTTCAAGATCCCGCGGGCGGTGGACTTCGTCGACGAGCTACCCCGCACGCCCACCGGGAAACTGGTCAAGCGCCGGATCCTCGACCGCTACACGAGCGGAACCGTCGCCTGAGGCGCCGATGGACCTGACCCGCGAGTTCGAACGCGAGCGACCGAGACTCACCCGGATCGCCGCGCCGTCCTCGGTGATCCGGCCGAGGCCGAGGACGCGGTCCAACAGGCGTGGCTGCGGCTGGCGAGGACCGACGCCGCCGCCGTCGACAACCTGCAGGGATGGCTCACCACCGTGGTCACCAGAGTGTGTCTGGACCGTCTCAAGGCCGCGGTGCCGGTGCCCGTGCCCGGGGACGCGCCCGATCGTCCGGGTGCCGATCCCGACCCCGCCGAGGAGGTGGCCCTCGCCGAGTCGGTGGGGTCGGCGCTGCACCTGGTGCTCGACCGGCTGTCCCCCGCCGAGCGGGTGGCGCTGGTCCTCCACGACTCGTTCGCCGTCGACTTCGCCACCATCGCCGGGATCCTGGACTGCACCCCGGCCGCTGCCCGTAAACACGCCTCCAGGGCCCGGTCCAAGGTGGCGGCGCCGCCGGGCGGTCAGGGAACGGCGGACTGGGACGTGGTCGACGCCTTCCTCGCCGCGGCCCGGGACGGCGAGTTCTCCCGTCTGCTCGGGCTCCTCG
>NZ_JAALEF010000411.1:0-2101 GCF_014145245.1 Dietzia sp. B44
CCCCGGCCGCGAAGTCCTCGCCGGAGTAGCCGACGCCCGCCATCCCGGCGAACATCATGTTGAACATCATCATCGAGCCCATCATCCACATACCCGTGGCCAGGGCCGAGGCCCACCACGGCTCCGAGTACCAGCCGGCGGGCACCGGCCGGCCGGCCACCACACCGCCCGGGTAGTAGTGCGGGGTCTTGTCGCTCGGCTCGGTCGCCGCGGTCATCGTGCGGCCGTCGACCTCGACGGTCCGGTCCTCGGTCACCCGGCCGGCGCGCTCCTGCCCGTCGGTCTTGGGCAGCTCCGGACCGGGATCCAGGCCCATCGCCGAACGCGCGGCCCGCACGTAGTACAGACCCTCGAGGGCGGTGTCCTTCGCGAGCTCCGTCTGGACCGGTGTGCGCGCGTTCTCCAGCTCCGTCACGGCCGCGGTGTAGCGCTCGGAGGCGTCTGCCATCGCCTGCTTGGACGCCTCGTCGGTGCCGTCGAGGTTGAACACCTGACCGCCGAGCCGTTCGACCCAGCGCGCGGCCTCGGCGCGGTAGTCCTCGATATGGCGGTTGTGCTGCATTTCCAGTTGGGTCTGGCCCTTGTTCTGACTGCGGGAGACCACGGCGACAGCAACGGCGATCACTGCGGCGATGAGGAGGAATTCCACGGATCGACCTTTCTCGGTACTACTTCACCAGCGTACCGAGATTGTGTCCCGCCGGTCAGCGGCCGTCGGGCTCGGAGTGCGCCGCCCGATCGAGTCCCAGTTCCGCCAGCACGGACTCGGTGTCCGCGCCGTGGGGGCGGGGCCCGAACCGCACGGATCCCGGGGTGTCGGACAGCTTGATCGGGATGCCGACACTGCGGTATCCGTCGCGCTCGACGACCATCTCGCGATGCAGCACCTGGGGCATGGACAACGCCTCACCCACGTCGTTCACCGCCCCGGAGGGCACCCCGACCGCGCGGAGTCGATCCGTCAGGTCGTCCCGACGGAGCCCTGCGACGAGACCACCGAGGATCGCGCGCAGCTCCTCGGAGTGGCGCAGTCGGTCCGAATTCGTGAGGAAGCGGGGGTCGTCGACCAGCGCGGGCGCGTCCACCGCCTCCGCCAGCGCCCGGAACTGACGATCGTTTCCGGCGCCGATGAAGAACGGTCCGTCCGAGCAGCTGAAGGTCTCGTACGGACAGATGGTCGGGTGCGCCACCCCGGTGCGCACCGGGGCCTCGCCCGTGGCGAACCACGTGCCCGCGTGCGGGTGCAGGATCGACACCGCGTTGTCGAGCAGGGCGAGGTCGACCAGCTGGCCGCGCCCGGTCGTGGCCCGTACGTGCAGCGCCATGAGGATGCCACTCATCGCGTTGAGACTGGTGACGATGTCCACCAACGGGATCCCGATCCGCATGGCCGCTCCGTCGGGCTCGCCGTTGATGCTCATCAGGCCCGAGAGTCCCTGCAGGACGGCGTCGTACCCCGGTGCGCCACCGAGGGGCCCGTCGACGCCGTACCCGGTGATGCGGCAGTGGATCAGGCGCGGGAAGCGCTCGGCGAGCTCGTCGTCGCCGAATCCCCACTTCTCGAGGGTGCCGGCCCTGAAGTTCTCGATCACCACGTCCGCGCCCTCGAGCATCCTGCCGAGCAGTGCCTGCCCCTCCTGGTCGCGCAGATCGATGCAGATGTTCCGCTTGTTGCGGTTGAGCCCGTCGAAGTACGCGCTGTGGTCGTCCCGCACGAAGGGCGGCCCCCAGCCGCGGGTCTCGTCCCCACCCGGCGGTTCGACCTTGATCACGTCGGCGCCGTGGTCGGCCAGCATCTGGCCGCACAACGGCCCGGCGAGGACCCGGGACAGATCCACGACCCGGATGTCTGTGAGGGCACCGGTCCGGGGCATGTCGGTCAGCGGTGTCCCGGGCCGCGGTACCCCGGGCCTCGGTGTCTCGGGCCGTAGCGTCTCGGGCCTCGGCGTCGCAGTCTGGTGCGTCTCGGGCACGGGTTCAGGCTCCGGTGACCCGGTCGAGCCACGCGGCCGCGGCGCCTTCGACGCTGACTCCGTTGACGACCATGGGCCAGGCGCCGTCCATCCCGCCGGCGACCGCGGCGTCGGTGAGCCGGGTCTCC
>NZ_JAALEF010000412.1:0-1723 GCF_014145245.1 Dietzia sp. B44
GCGGGCGCGCACCCGGTCGCCCAGCACGGCGGTCCCGTCCGGACCCGCGGTGACGGTGTGCTCGTGGACCCACCCCGTGAGACCCGCGTAGGGCTGGGAGACGCAGCGGTCCACGAACCGCTCACCCTCGACGTACCCGGCGGGGTCGTGCTGCGCGACCCAGCGCGGGCCGAACCGCGTCCCCAACGGACCGGGGAGCGCGGACCTCGGCTCGAGCACGGCCACACCGTCCCGCAGCGAGTCGGCCTGGCTCACGGGCCGCAGCGGCATGAACGGCGGGGAGATCCGGACGAAGGCACCCGGCGAGGCGAGATAATCCCACGCCTCGTCCGCGCCGGCCCGGATCGTACAACTGAGGTCGATGCTCATCGGTCCGTCTCTCAGGGGAGCAGGCACAGCGGGGTGACGTCGCCCCGCCCACCGGCCATGGGAACGGTCAGGAACGCGCAGGGCCACCAGCCGCGCGACTCGACGACGTCACGGACGGTGGACCACTGGTCCGCCCCCAGGGCGGGGTCCCGGCTCAACACGAAGCCGGAGGACCGGCTCGGGTCGCCGACGACCGCCACCGAGTAGTCGTCGGCGAGGTAGGTGATGCGGTAGTTGACCGGACCGTTCTCGTCCTGGAACGGCACCTGGGGGAAGTTCACGCGCAGGGAGGCGTTGGTGTCGGTGTCGCGGATCGTCGCCTCCCCCTCGATCACCGAGTCGGAGCTGATCGCCGAGCCGCAGGAGTTACGTACCGAGATCGTGTCGGGCGAGATCCGCGCGTACTCGGCGGTCGTGTCGTTGGTGCACTGCAGGGTGTACGGCTGCGGGATCGCCGCGACCTGGTACCAGGTGCCCACGAAACGGTCGGGATCCACATATCCGACCTGCTGCAGCTCGGGGCCGCCGATCGACCCCACCGCGATGCCGTCGGGCAGTACCAGCTGCGAGGAGCCCCCGCCGAGGCGGCCCCCGTCGGTGAGGTCCTGGGCCCCGGCTGCGGGGGCGGCCCCGAGCCCCGCCGCCAGGAGCGGAACCACCGCGAGGGCGGTGACGAGTGAACGGACCCGGGAACGGCGCGAGGTGGTCATGGGTGGAACTCCTTCGTGTCGGCGGTGCGGGCTGGAGCGGAGTCGGCCGGAGCCGTGGCTGCGGATGCGGATGCGTCTGAACCGCCGGTGGTGGGCTCGCCCGCGGGCGTGACGCCGCGTCGGGGATCGCCAGGCCACCAGACCCGCTCCCCGACCAGGGTGAACAGAGCCGGCACCACGAGGGTCCTCACGACGAAGGTGTCCAGCAGGACGCCGAGGGCCACGATCACGCCGACCTGGGTGAGCACGATCAACGGCAGGACGCCCAGCACCACGAACACCGAGGCCAGCACGATTCCCGCGGAGGTGATCACGCCGCCGGTGAGGGCGACCGCCCGGACCATGGCCTCGCGGGTCGAGTGCGTGGCCGCCTCCTCCCGGGCGCGGATGATCAGGAACACCGAGTAGTCCACGCCCAGGGCGACGAGGAACAGGAAGCTGTACAGCGGGACCGACACGTCCAGGCCGGGGAAGCCCAGGATCTGGGTGGTGACGAAGGTCCCCAGCCCGAGCGCCGCGAGCGACGACAACACCGTCGCGCCCAGCAGCAGCAGCGGCGCGATCAACGCCCGTAGCGCCAGGACCAGGACGACGAACACCACAAGGAGGATGAGCGGTGCGATCAGCGCGAGGTCGCGGAGGTT
>NZ_JAALEF010000413.1:0-2052 GCF_014145245.1 Dietzia sp. B44
CCGGGTGCGGCCGCCGGCTCCGCGCCGCAGCCCTCGGACGACGATCCGGCCGGTGGTACCCCGGCCGACAAGCCCTGACCTGCAGACGGTGAGTGAGCACGACTCTCCGTGGAGAGTCGTCGCCTCTCCCTTGGCCGGGCTGGGTCCGCTGGACGTCCACGCGCTGTACAAGCTGCGCGTGGACGTCTTCGTCGCCGAGCAGGACTGCCCGTACGCGGAGATCGACGAGGTCGACGCCGACCCCGGCACCACGCACCTGTTGGCCTGGGCTCCGGCCACCGAATCCGGTCCGGACGAGTTGGTGGCCACCCTGCGCGTGTTCGGGTCGGGGGTCCACGGTGGGGTCATGCACCTCGGCCGGGTGTGCACGGCTCCCGGGTGGCGAGGGCGGGGGATCGCCGGTGTCCTGATCCGTCGCGGACTCGAGCTGTGCGGCGAGCTGCCCGTCGAGATAGGCGCCCAGTCCCACCTCGAGTGGTGGTACGAGCAGTTCGGGTTCCTCCGGTGCGGACCGGACTACCTGGATGAACGGATCCCGCACCTCCCCATGAGGCGCGACCTCCTAAGATGAGGTGTGGCTCACCCCTCCCCACATCTCCCGAGGACACCATATGACGTCTGACGCTGCATCCGGTTCACACTCCGCATCCGGTTCGCTGGTCACGGCACCTCTGGTCAAGGCACTTCTCCCCGAGAGCGAGATGCCGACCCACTGGTACAACATCCAGGCCGACCTGCCCGAGCAGATGGCGCCGCACCTGCACCCGGGCACGAAGGAGCCGCTCGGTCCGGAGGACCTGGCGCCGTTGTTCCCGATGGCGCTCATCGAGCAGGAGGTCACCGGGGAGCGGTACGTCGAGATCCCCGAGGAGGTGCGGGAGATCTACCGGCTGTGGCGGCCATCGCCCCTCATCCGGGCCCGCCGACTGGAGAAGGCCCTCGGCACCTCGGCGAGGATCTACTACAAGTACGAGGGCACCAGCCCGGTCGGCTCACACAAGCCCAACACGGCCGTGGCCCAGGCGTACTACAACGCCGCGGAGGGCATCACCAAGCTCACCACCGAGACCGGCGCCGGTCAGTGGGGCGCGTCGCTGGCGTTCGCCGGTCAGGCCTTCGGCATCGAGGTGGAGGTCTGGCAGGTCAAGGCGTCCTTCGAGTCCAAGCCGTACCGCCGGATGCTCATGGAGACCTTCGGCGCCTCCGTCCACCCGAGCCCCTCCGACCTGACCGAGGCGGGCCGGTCCTTCCTCGCCAAGGACCCCCACACCCCCGGTTCGCTGGGAATGGCGGTGTCGGAGGCGGTCGAGGTGGCGGCGGGCGACCCCGAGGCCCGCTACTCCCTGGGTTCCGTCCTCAACCACGTGTGCCTGCACCAGACGATCATCGGCGAGGAGGCCCTCAAACAGCTCGAGATGTTCGGGGAGGCCGCGCCCGACTACGTCTTCGGGTGCGCTGGGGGCGGCTCCAACCTCGCCGGTCTGGCGTTCCCGTTCATCCGCGAGAACCTGGCCGGGGCGCAGACGAGGATCGTGGCCGTCGAACCGACCGCCTGCCCGTCCATGACCGAGGGCGAGTTCCGATACGACCACGGAGACGTGGCGGGTCTGACCCCGCTCATGAAGATGTACACGCTGGGCCAGGACTTCGTCCCGGACCCCATCCACTCGGGCGGTCTCCGGTACCACGGGATGGCACCGCTGGTCAGTCACGTCAAGCACCTCGGCCTGCTCGACTCGATCGCGGTGGAACAGAACGTCGCCTTCGCCGCCGGTGTCGAGTTCGCCAAGGCCGAGGGCATCGTGCCCGCGCCCGAGTCCACCCACGCCCTCGCCGGCGCGTTCGACGAGGCCCGCAGGCACACCGGGGAGGCGGGCACGGGCCCGTCCATCGTGATCGGCCTGTCCGGTCACGGCTTCCTCGACCTCCCGGCCTACGAGTCGTACGTCCGCGGCGAGCTCGGCTGACCGGCGCCGACGCGGGGCGATCCGGTCCACCGCGTCCCCTGCCGCGGGGCCGTGTGTGAGCCGGAGCCCGGAGCCGACAGGGTCC
>NZ_JAALEF010000038.1:0-9423 GCF_014145245.1 Dietzia sp. B44
TGCGTACAGGCGCGAACAGGCCCGAGCCGAACAGGACGCCTGGGACGTCCAGCAGGCCCGCAACCCCGAGCCGGACACCGCGGACGGCGACCTGCTGTCCGAGCCCACCTACTGGGCCCGCCGTGCCGCCCGCCACCGCGCAGAACGCGCCCGGGCCGACCGCTCCGGCCCCGATCGCGCGAGTCCTGATGGCACCAGGCCTCCCATCGGTCGCTGGTGGGATCGCAACAAACCGGTGGTCAGCCGTGCCGAGGAGCAGGTTCACCAGCTCCTCGACGAGATCCTCCACCCGCCACCGTTCTGAGCTCGCACAACCCGGTGGCGTGCGTCATACATTGACCGACATCGATGGATTGCCTAGGGTTGGGCGCATGAGCACCCAGGTATCGGCGACCGCCGGCCCCCCTTCCCCCGCCGATCCCGACGCCCCGGTCGCCGCGCGGATGTCCTTCCTCGACCGCTACCTGGCCGTGTGGATCCTCGCGGCCATGGCTCTCGGGCTCCTGCTCGGGCGTCTGGTGCCCGGTATCGCCGAGGCGCTGGAGGCGGTCGAGGTCGGAGGAGTCTCGGTCCCCATCGCGGTCGGTCTGCTGGTGATGATGTACCCCGTCCTGGCCAAGGTCCGCTACGACGAGACGCGTCGCGTCACCGGGGACCGCAGGCTTCTCCTGCTGTCCCTCGCACTGAACTGGCTGGTCGGTCCCGCGCTGATGTTCACGCTGGCCTGGCTGATGCTGCCGGACCTCCCCGAGTACCGTACCGGCCTGATCGTGGTCGGCCTGGCCCGCTGCATCGCGATGGTGTTCATCTGGAACGACCTCGCATGCGGCGACCGGGAGGCTGCGGCGGTGCTCGTCGCGATCAACTCGGTGTTCCAGGTGATCGCGTTCGCGGGCCTGGGATGGTTCTACCTCCAGGTCCTCCCGGGCTGGCTGGGGCTGGAGACCACCACCGCCGGGTTCTCGGTATGGGCGATCGCGCTGAGTGTCCTCGTGTTCCTCGGTATCCCGCTGCTGGCCGGGTTCCTCACCCGGCACTTCGGCGAGAAGGCCAAGGGGCGGCAGTGGTACGAGGAGTCCTTCCTGCCCAAGATCGGTCCGTGGGCGCTGTACGGCCTGCTGTTCACCATCGTCGTGCTCTTCGCGTTCCAGGGCGACACCATCATCGGACGGCCTCTCGACGTGGCGCGGATCGCGCTGCCCCTGCTGGCCTACTTCATCCTCATGTTCGGCGGGAGCCTGCTCGCCGCCCGTGCTTCAGGCCTGAACTACGCCAAGTCCACCGCGGTCGCCTTCACCGCCGCGGGCAACAACTTCGAACTCGCGATCGCCGTGAGCATCGGCACCTGGGGAGTGGCGTCCGGCCAGGCGTTGGCAGGGGTGGTCGGGCCGCTCATCGAGGTGCCCGTGCTCATCGCGCTCGTGTACGTGAGCCTGTGGGCGGGCAAGCGTCTGTTCAAGGGTGACCCGACGGTCCCGAACGCGATTCACCAGGACATGTCGGCCTCCGGCCGCTCGCCTGAGGATGGTGCTCGATGACGCACCACGCTCCGGCGCGCCCCACGGTCCTGTTCGTGTGCAAGTCCAATCGTGGCAAGTCCCAGATGGCGGAGGCGCTACTGCGTCACGCGGCGGGGGACGCGGTGGAGGTCCACTCGGCCGGTACGCGACCCGCGCTGGGGCAGTCCCCCAACGCAGAGGCCGTGGTCGCGCTCGCCGAGCTCGGCGCCGACATGTCGGGCGGCACCGCGGCGGCGGTGGATCACGACATCATGCGCCGCGCGGACCGCGTCGTCGTACTCGGGACGGCCGCACGGCTCGAGCCCGTCGACGGGATGCGCTCGGCCATCGACGTCTGGGACACCGATGAACCGAGCGAGCGGGGAATCGACGGGGCGGAGCGGATGGCGCTGATCCGCGACGACATCGACGCCCGCGTGCGACGACTGTGGGCCGAGTTGAACGACCGGCCGACCGGTTCCGCCGACCGGGCCGGCAGTTCGCCTAACCCGTATACCACTCCGGCTCCTCGCCGAAGGTGAAGCCGCGGCCCGAGATCTGCTCCGGTGTGATCTCCACGAAGTTGTACTTGAGCGTGGGGATCCACGGCTTGAGGTCGAGTTCCTCGGCGCGGTTGATCTCAGCGAAGCTGTCGAGCCGTCGGGCTTCGCCCCGGACGACCACCGACCACGCCTCCTCGTCCTGGATGTGGTCGACCTGGAAGACCACGTCGGGGTGAACGGTGAGGCCGGCGAGCTTGCTGCCCTCCGCCGTGCGGAAGAAGATCCTGCCCTCCGTCGACAGCGCGTAGTTGACGGGGAAGATGTCGGCCCGCCCGCCCGAGACGGTGATCAGACGGCCGAGCGACTCGGTCGCCAGCAACTCGAGTGAGCGGCCCTCGTCGAATTCGGTGATCGGGTTGTGGTCCATGAAAATATTCTCCCAGGCTCCGGCCCGGTAAGGAAGACCATCGCGACCACGGACGGGGCCGCACCGGGTGACGGACGTCACTGCACGGCGGTCACCTGCGGACTCGCCCGGCAATCGGGTAACGATCCGGCGAAGGTAGATGCGGCAACCGGTCCACGTCATTACGGTGGTGAGTACCTATGAACCCAGGAGAACGAGAAGCACCCCGTAACCCTGATTCGTCCGACGCGGTTTTCCGCCCGCCCACGGCGGCAGACGGAAATCGCATGTGGGAGATCGCCCGCGACAGCGGAGTACTCGACCTGAACTCCTCCTATGCCTACGTGCTGTGGGGAGCGGAATTCTCCGAGAGTTCGGTGGTCGTCGAGGTCGAGGGCCGCGTGGTCGGCTTCGTCACCGGATTCCTGCGCCCCTCGGAGCCGGACACGATCTTCGTCTGGCAGGTGGGCGTCGACGCGGACCAGCGCGGTAAGGGTCTGGCCGCACGGTTGCTCCACAACCTCATGGACCGGCTCGCCGAGCGCGGCGTGGTCCGCCTGCGCACCACCATCAGCCCGGACAACGAGGCGTCCCAGCGCACTTTCGGCGCCGTCGCGCGCGATCGGGGCATGACGTTGTCCAGCGAGGACTACCTCGGCGCCAAACTGCTCGGTGACGGGCACGAACCCGAAGATCTCTACACGATTTCCTAACAGGGCGCCCGGACGCATCCGTCCGCCGCCGCCGCCCGACACCATTGTTGATGGAGTGATCACCACCATGACCGAAGCCACGCACGACGCCAATCTGGACACCTCGATCTTCTCCGACCGCGAATCCGAGGTCCGCAGCTATTCCCGCAACTGGCCGGTGGTGTTCGACACCGCGAAGGGTGCGAAGCTCACGACCGTCGACGGGGACGACTACCTGGACTTCTTCGGTGGCGCCGGCGCACTGAACTACGGCCACAACGACGACGACATGAAGAGCGCGCTGCTCGAGTACATCCAGCGCGACGGCGTCACCCACTCGCTCGACAAGTACACCGTCGCCAAGCGCGCCTTCCTCGAGACCTTCACCTCGACGATCCTCGAGCCGCGGGGGTTGGACTACAAGGTGATGTTCCCCGGGCCGACCGGGACGAACGCCGTCGAGTCGGCGCTCAAGCTGGCCCGCAAGGTCACCGGCCGCGAGGCCATCATCAACTTCACCAACTCGTTCCACGGCATGACCCTCGGGTCGCTGTCTGTCACGGGTAACTCCATGAAGCGCGCCGGTGCCGGGATCCCGTTGGTCCACGCCACGCCGATGCCGTACGACAACTACTTCGGCGGCGTGACCGAGGACTTCCAGTGGATGGAGCGCGTACTGGTCGACTCCGGTTCGGGCATGAACCGCCCGGCGGCCGTGATCGTCGAGTGCGTCCAGGGCGAGGGCGGTATCAACGCGGCACGCGCCGAGTGGCTGAGGGCCCTCGACGAGCTGTGCAAGCGCCACGAGATCCTGCTCATCGTCGACGACGTCCAGATGGGCTGCGGCCGCACCGGCGAGTTCTTCTCGTTCGAGTTCGCCGGCATCAAGCCGGACATCGTCACCCTGTCCAAGTCGATCGGCGGCTACGGCCTGCCGCTGGCGATCACCCTGTTCAACCGCGAGCTCGACGAGTGGACCCCGGGCGAGCACAACGGCACGTTCCGCGGCAACAACATGGCGTTCGTCACCGCCGAGGTGGCGCTGCGGAAGTACTGGTCGGACGACAAGCTGCAGAACCGCACGCTCGAGAACGGCCGGATCCTCCGCGAGCGCTTCTCCCCGCTGGTCTACAAGTACGAGGGCAAGCTCGAGCTCCGCGGCCGCGGCATGGCCTTCGGTATCGCCTTCCTGGAGAAGCCGGAGCTGGCCGCAGAGGTCATGGCCCGCTGCTTCGACAACAAGATGCTGGTCGAGACCGCCGGCCCGAGCGACGAGGTCGTCAAGTTCCTCGCCCCGCTCATCCTGACCGACGAGGAGCGCGACCGCGGAATCGAGATCTGCTACGAGGCCGTCGACCACGTCCTCGCCCAGCAGTACCTCTGAGCCCGCCCGGACCACCACACCTTCCCCGAGGAGGCACCACATGATCGTTCGCACCACCGCAGAGATCACCGACACCGACCGCCACATCAAGGGCAACAACGGCAACTGGGAGTCCAAGCGCATCGTCCTGGCCGACGACCGGGTGGGGTTCTCGTTCCACGAGACCACCATCGCCGCCGGAACGACCAACGACTTCCACTACGCCAACCACATCGAGGCCGTCTGGTTGACCCGGGGCAAGGGCACGTTGCGGGACCTCACGAACGACAAGGAGTACCCGCTCGAGGCGGGTTCGATGTACCTGCTCGACGGTCACGAGAAGCACCAGGTCATCGTGGAGGAGGAGATGCAGATGCTCTGCGTCTTCAACCCCCCGGTCGTCGGCGACGAGAACCACGACGAGAACGGCATCTACCCGCTCCTGCGCCTGCAGGACGACGGATCGGTCGTGCGCGAGAAGTAGGCCCCACACGCACCACCCGCGCCCTCCCCGGCCGAACCCGCTCCACCCGGAGCGGTGTCGACCGGGGAGTCGTGCGTGGGGGGTCGCGCGTCGGGTTCGGTCCGTTCCGGTCGCACACCCGGCCGGGCGGGAGGGCACACTGGTCGGGTGTCCACGATCGTGTTCCTCCACGCCCACCCCGACGACGAGACCTCGCAGACCGCCGGGATGATGGCCCTCGCCTCGCGCGGTGGTCACCGCGTCGTCACGGTCTTCGCCACCGACGGCGACCACGGCCAGCGACCCGACCACCTCGGGCCCGACGGCGACCTGGTCGACCATCGGCGCGGTGAGGCCCGGGCCGCGGCAGCGGTACTGGGTGTCGCCCGGATCGACTGGCTGGGGTACCGGGACTCGGGGATGACCGGCTGGGCCCAGAACGACGATCCGCTGTGCCTGCACAGCGCCGACACCGACGAGGCGGCCGGGCGGCTCGCCCGGATCCTCGACAGAGAGGACGCCGACGTCCTGGTGGGGTACGACCACCACGGGAACTACGGGCACCCGGATCACCTGGCCGTCCACCGCATCGCCCGCCGCGCGGTGGAGTCGGCGGCCCGTCGCCCGCGGTTGTTGGAGGCCACGACCAATCAGGACGCCCAGCTCGAGATGCTCGACAGCCCCGAGGCGGCGGAGTTCCTGGCGGCGTTCGCGTCCGGCGGCATGGACGTGGAGGAACTGCGCCGGATGATCCTCACCGGGGACGACGGGCTGCCGGTCGGGGTCCCGCAGTCGGAGATCGCGTGGGCGATCGACCTGCCCGCGGACGTCGTGGAGCTCAAGCGTCGCGCCATGGAGTGCCACGCCAGCCAGACCAGCGACATCGGCATGATGCTGGCCCTGCCGGAGAACGTCTACGCGGCGACGTTCGGAACCGAGTACCTCATCGAGCCGGGGTCCGACCAGTCGATGCGCCGCGGGTGGCCGTTCGACTGAATCGGCCGATCCGACCAGCCCCGATCCGACCAGCCCCGCCCCGATCCGGCCTTCAGGGCATGTCGAGCGCGCGGACCCAGTCGCCGTGGCCGTGCGCGGTGGCCAGGGGTCGCCCGTTGACGGCGACGACGAAGATGCCCTTGTGGCGCCGGATCGGTTCCGGGACCTGCTCGGCGACGTCGGGTAGGAGGGTCACCCCCTCCACGGAGATCCACACCGCGCCCGCGTCCCGGCAGAGATCGGTGACCCGGCGGACGAACTCGGCGCGGGCCGGGGGCTCGAGGTACCCGAGCACCGCGGTGTGGAACACCACCGGCGTGGACCCCGCGGGGCACGCCGCCACGGAGTCCTCCAGCTTCTCCACCAGGTCCCCCGTGATGATCCGAGGCGGGTCGGCGGCGGCGATGTCGAGCGCGGCGTCCAGGCGGGGGACACGCTCGGACTGCTGCCCGGGCCAGATCAGGCTGCGTAGCCAGGCCCGCGAGTCGGCGTGGGCGGGGTCGATCGGGGAGAGGTCCACCCCGCCTCGGTGGACGACGTCGGGCAGGGACTGCGGGCGGGGGACGCCGTCGCGCAGGGCGCAGTCGAGGACCGGGATGTCGGCGGCGGAGGCGGCCGTGTCCGATCCCACCGGTCGCAGCTCGTGGGTGGAGCCGCCGTCGAGCGCGTACCGGTAGGCGTACCGGTCCGGGTACAGGCACAGACCGGCGGAGGCTCCCATCTCCACCAGCGAGAGCGGGCCCGGGAGCAGCGAGAGGAACGGCAGGAGTACCGCGCACCGCTTGGCCTCGTTGGTCTGCGTGGAGTGGGTGAGGGCGATCTGTTCGATCCGCGTCCAGTGGGCGTGGACGAACTCCCGGAACGCCGGGTAGTCCTCGGTCTCGGGCGCGCCGGCGTGCCGGGCGGAGGCGAAGACCAGTGCGGGTTGTCGCTTGATCCGGGGCAGTCTCCCGATGAGTTCGCACGTCGCGGGGTCCCCGGCGATCCCCCGGGCCCATGCCAGGTAGACAGGGGTGCGGCCGCGGACCTCGAATTCGGCGAACTCGGCGTAGCGGGTGGGAACGTCGTCGACGTGCGCGGAGTCCATGCGGCCAGCGTGGCACACCGGGCGCCCCGGATCACCCGGATGTGCTGGCGCGGGGGCCGCCGACCGGCTATATTGGTGATGCATCAACCACTGGCCGCGACGACGACCGTAGGAGACCCCATGGCAGACGACACCGAGTTCATCGCAGCCAAGAACGCCTCGGAGGACGGTGAGTTCGTCCGCGACGCCACCTACATCAACGATCGGGTCGTGGCGGATCTCCCGCCGGGATCGGATCCGGTCGGGGAGAAGATCGGCGAGATGCGGTGGCCCGTCGAGGCCGGCCGGTACCGCCTGATGGCGGCCAGGGCCTGTCCCTGGGCCAGCCGCTCGATCATCGTCCGCCGTCTGATGGGCCTGGAGGGCGCCATCTCCATGGGACTGGCCGGACCGACCCACGACGTCAACTCCTGGGTCTTCGACCTCGACCCCGACGGCAAGGACCCGGTCACGGGCATGCACCGGCTCCAGGAGGCCTACTTCAACCGGATCCCCGACTACCCGCGCGGCATCACGGTCCCGGCCCTCGTCGACCTGCCCACCGGGTCGGTGGTGACCAACGCCTACCAGAAACTCAACTTCGATCTGCTCACGGAATGGTCGGCGTTCCACCGGGACGGCGCCCCGGACCTGTACCCCGACGAGCACCGCGACGAGATCGACGAACTGGACTCGTGGATCTACCCGACCGTGAACAACGGCGTGTACCGCAGCGGGTTCGCGGCCGAGCAGGGCGCGTACGAGCAGGCCTACGACGAGCTCTGGGCCTCGCTGGACAGGCTCGAGGAGCGGTTGACCACCCGTCGGTACCTCGCCGGTGACACGATCACCGTCGCGGACATCCGGCTGTTCACCACTCTGGTGCGTTTCGACGCGGTCTACCACGGCCACTTCAAGGCCAACCGCAACAAGATCACCGAGATGCCGGCCCTGTGGGGCTACCTGCGCGACCTGTTCCAGACGCCCGGCTTCGGTGACACCTGCGACTTCCCGCAGATCAAGGAGCACTACTACAACGTCCACCGCGACGTGAACCCCACCGGAATCGTGCCCAAGGGGCCGGACCTCGCGGGCCTCCTCTCCCCGCATCACCGCGAGGAGTTGGGTGGCCGCCCGTTCGGCGCCGGCACCGCCCCGGGTCCGATCGAGGACCCGTCCGAACGGGTCCCGGAGGGGCACGGAGCAGGCTAGTCCGGGTCCGTGGGCCTAGACTGGCTCGCTGTGAACCCGGCCCCGTCCGAACTCGGTCGCTATCGACGAAGCGCCCGGCAGTTCCTCATGTTCGGGATCGTCGGCGGGTCCGGGATGGTCGTCAACATGATCGTCACGGTCCTGATGAACAGGGCCAACGGCGGGACCCAGAACGCCCAGGACATCCTGTTCCCGTTCTCCGGCACGGAGTACAACTTCCGCTTCACCACGCTGGTGTGGATCGTGGCGTTCCTGGTGGCCAATGTCTACAACTTCATGCTCAACCGGCACTGGACCTTCGGTAAGGGACACAAGGCGCCGGTCATGCAGGAGTTCTGGCCGTTCCTGCTGGTGGGATCGGTGGCTGCGGCCGCGGGGATCTTCATCAAGCTGGCCTTCACCAACCCCACCTCCCCGCTCTACCTGCCCGAACCGTGGTGGCACGAGGACGCGGGGATCCACTCCCGGGAGTACTGGAGTCAGCTGTTGACGATCCTCATCACGATGCCGATCAACTTCGTCGTCAACAAGCTCTGGACGTTCCGCTCCGTCCGTCGCCGTCACCACGCCCGCTCCACCGCGGACGCGGTGGTCTAGGAGGTCGGTCGTGGAGTCCTCGCCACTCGTCCTGTGGTTCGACCTGATGGGCGTGTTCTTCTTCGCGTTGTCCGGGAACCTGTTGGCGGCGCGGAAGGACATCGACATCACCGGTGGTCTGGTGCTGGGGCTGCTCGCCGGCCTGGGCGGCGGCATCATCCGCGACGTCCTGCTGGGCGTCACGCCGCTCGCGCTGTCGCAGCCGGTCTACCTGGTCCCCCCGGTGGTCGCAGCGATCGTGGTGTACCTGCTCGGCTCGCTCATCCACCGGGTGCGGACGCTGATCGTGACGTTCGACGCCGCCGGTCTCGGGCTGTTCTGCACCTTCGGCACGGCCCGGGCGCTGGACCACGGGATGCCGATCGCGTCGGCGCTGCTGCTCGGCGTGGTCACCGCAGTGGGCGGCGGTCTCCTGCGCGACGTGGTGGCCAACGAGATCCCGGCGGTGTTCAGCGGCTCGAACCTGTACGTCATCCCGGCGGCGACGGGGGCCGCCCTGACGGCCGTCGCGGTGGGGACCGACACCTGGGGGCCGGTCGCCGCGACCGTCCTGTCGGCGCTGGTGTTCGCCTTCCGGATGGTGGCATGGCGCCGCGAGTGGCGCGTCCCGGCGCCGGTGCGAAGCT
>NZ_JAALEF010000414.1:0-2510 GCF_014145245.1 Dietzia sp. B44
GGCGCTGATCCGCCCCCCGGGACTTCACGGGGCGCGGATCCGTCGCCGAGTCCATGGTCGGCCGGGGCCTCGCGTCAGCGCGGGCCCCGGTTCAGCGCAGACCCCAGGCGGTGGCGTGCCGGAGGCAGGTCTGGGCCAGCTCCTCGCTGCGCTGGACGATGAGGTCCCGCGCGGCGATGACGCCGACGGTCGCGATCGTCCGTCCCCCCTCGCGCAGTGCGACCGAGACACCGTCGCCACCGTCCACGGCCACGCCGGGGGCCGTACACACACCGGTCTCGCGGAGCTCTTCGAGCGAGGCCAGGAACCTGTCGACGAACTCCGACTCCGCAGCCGGCCGGGCGTTCAGGTAGGCCCACACGTCACGCTTCTCCCGGTCGGCCAGGAGTAGCCAGCCCGAGGAGGTCCGCAGCAGCGAGCGTCGCAACCGGTTCTCCGCGATGTAGGCGTAGTGCGCATCGGCGGCGACGTGGTCCACATAGAAGAGGTCGTCACCGACGTCGGTCGACAGGGCGGTGGTCAGACCGGTTTCAGCGTGGAGTGCGGTGAGCTGCTCCCGCGACACGGAGGTGACGGGCGGCCGACCGGCGATCACGTTGAGGAGATACGGCGCGGTCCCCAGCGTGTAGACGCGATTGCGCTCGTCGAGGTAGCCGACGGCGACCAGGCCGTTGAGCAGGCCCTGCGTGGAGCTGATCGGGGCGTCGAGGGCCTTGGCGACCGCGGTGAGGGTCAGCCCGGTTCCCGACCTGGCGACCAGTTCCATGATCGCTGCGACCCGGTCGACCATGCGGTGGCGAGGACGCTCGGGGACCTTGTCCATGCTGGGCTGCTCGGTGCGCCCGCTGTCTCCCGCATCCGGTTGCGTCATGGGGTAAGACTATCCGCCCCTGCGGGACGCACGCTGGGCATACGAGAGAGCGTAGTTCGATCCGCTATTGCGTAAAATTGCCATTCGTGCGATTCTCGAGCACGTGGTCCGGGTCACCATCCGGGCCCCGAACAGGCACACATCACACCAACCCCTTTCGAGGAGGCCCGATGCGGTCCGCACTCGCTCCACCGCCCACCCTGGCGTCGGCGGACATGGACGCCCTGCGAGTGGAGGTCCGTGACTTCCTCTCCGAAGAGATCGCCGCCGGTCGGCTCACGCCGTGGATCGACACCTGGCTCACGCGATGGGACGAGGACTTCACCCGTCGCCTCGCCGAGCGCGGCTGGGTCGGGATGGCCATCCCCACCGGGTACGGCGGACGGGGACGCACGCACCTCGAGCGCTTCGTCGTCACCGAGGAACTCCTCGCCGTCGGGGCGCCGGTCGCCGCGCAGTGGGTCGCCGACCGGCAGATCGCCCCCTCGCTCCTGCGGTACGGAACCGAGGAGCAGAAGCGCGAGTTCCTGCCCCGGATCGCAGCGGGGGAGTGTTGTTTCGGCATCGGCATGAGCGAGCCGGACTCCGGGTCGGACCTGGCCAGCGTGCGGACGAAGGGCGTCCGCGTCGACGGCGGCTGGGCGATCACCGGCACGAAGGTGTGGACCTCCGGAGCGCAGCACGCGGAGGCGTTCATCGCACTGGCCCGCACCGAACCCCTGGACACCACCGACCGCCATGCGGGACTGAGCCAGTTCATCGTCGACCTGCGCAGCGAGGGTGTCACCATCCGCCCGATCGTGTCCCTCTCGGGCGACCACCACTTCAACGAGGTGGTACTCGACGAGGTGTTCGTCCCCGATTCCCGCGTGTTCGGCACCCTCGGCGACGGCTGGGACCAGGTCAACTCCGAGTTGGCCTTCGAGCGCAGCGGACCCGAACGATTCCTGTCCTCCTTCCGCCTGCTCGCCGCCGAGATCGGGGCCGTGTCCGAGGGGCGGTTGCCCGCCCGCACGGATCTCGGCCGCTCGGTCGCGCGGATGGCGGGCCTGCACGCCCTGAGCCAGAACATCGCCGGGGCGCTGCAACGCGGGGAGCCCGCGGACAACGCCGCTGCACTGATCAAACTCCTGGGCACCACCACCGAGGGTGACATCGTCGATGTGGTCTCCACCCGGCTCGGCGACGAGTTCTCGCCGGGCGAGGCGGACACCGCCTCGTCCGAACTCGCCGACCTGCTCCGTGCGGGACTGCACCAGCGGCCCGGCTTCACGCTGCGGGGCGGGACCAACGAGATTCTGCGCGGCGTGATCGCGCGAGGAATGGGGATGCGATGAACGAGAACACCTCCACCAGTGAGACCGCCGGGAACGCCGGGAACGCCGAGACCGTCGGACTTGAGGTCGACGAGGACCTCGAGTCGATGATGGCGGGCGTCCTGGCACAGTTCTCCGGACCCACCGTCGATCCCGATGCGGCTGCCGCATGGCGAGCCCTGACCGAGGTGGGCATCGGAAGGCTCACCGCTCCCGAGGAGACCGGGGGCAGTGGCGCGGGGTGGGCCGAGGCCGCCACCCTGCTCCGGCTGGCCGCCGCCGCCGGCGTCGCGGTCCCGTTTGCGGAGACCGACCTCGTCGTC
>NZ_JAALEF010000415.1:0-3311 GCF_014145245.1 Dietzia sp. B44
CGGTCGTCCTGGCCGCCCGCCGACGGGAGCGCCTCGACGCACTCGCCGAGGAGCTCCGCGCGGCCGGCGGAACGGCGTCGACGGTGGCCTGTGACGTCGCGGACCCCGAGGCGTGTGCGGCCATGGTCCGCTCGGCCATGGACTCCCACGGGCGGATCGACGTCCTGGTCAACAACGCCGGCATCGGCACCGCCGTGCCCGCGCTCAAGGAGACCCCGGAGCAGTTCCGGGGCGTGGTGGACGTCAACCTCCACGGCGCCTACTGGGCGGCCAAGGAGTGCGCGACCGTCATGGAGCCCGGCTCGAGCATCGTCAACGTGGCCAGCGTGCTCGGCCTGACCGCAGGATTCGCCCCGCAGGCCGCCTACTCCGCCTCCAAGGCGGCCGTCCTGGGACTGACCCGGGACCTGGCGGCCCAGTGGGGGAGCCGGCGGGGGATCCGCGTCAACGCGCTCGCCCCCGGGTACTTCGCCTCGGAGATGACCGACGAGATCCCCGAGACGATGCTCGCCGACATCACCGGACGCACGATCTTCGGTCGGCTCGGTCTGCAACCGGAGCTCGACTCCGCCCTTCTCTTCCTCGCCTCCGACGCCTCGTCGTTCATCACCGGGTCGACCCTCACCGTCGACGGCGGCATGACCCTTCACTAGTCCTCGACCTCACCAGTTCTCGACCCAGGAGACATCACGATGGAATTCGCGCACAGTCAGCGCAGCGTCGAGCTGCAGGAGAACATGTGGGAGTTCATGCGCGAGCATGTGTTCCCCGCCGAGCCGGTGTGGGCCGAGTACCTGCGCACGCACGGCGACCACGAACACCCGCCCGTCATGGAGGACCTCAAGGCGGAGGCGCGGCGTCGCGGGCTGTGGAACCTCTTCCTGCCGGAGTGGTCCGGCATCTCCAATCTCGAGTTCGCGGCGGTCTCGGAGATCTCCGGTTGGTCGCCGGTGATCGCCCCCGAGGCCATCAACTCGCAGGCGCCCGACACCGGGAACATGGAGACCTTCCACCTGTTCGGGACCGACGAGCAGAAGGCCGCGTACCTCGAGCCGCTCAAGGAGGGCAGGATCCGGTCGGCCTACGCCATGACCGAGCCCGACGTGGCCTCCTCCGACGCGACGAACATCCAGACCGTCATCCGCCGCGAGGGCGACGAGTACGTGATCAACGGCCGCAAGTGGTGGATCACGGGAGTGGCCGACGAGCGCTGCGAGATCTTCATCGTCATGGGCAAGACGGACGAGACCGCCGAGACGCACCGTCAGCAGTCGATGGTCCTGGTCCCGCGCGGTACCCCGGGGCTCACCATCGAGCGCAACCTCCCGCTGTTCGGCTACCAGGACCAGCACGGTCACTGCGAGCTCGTCTTCTCGGACGTCCGGGTGCCGGCGTCGAACCTGCTCGGCGAGGAGGGTGCCGGTTTCGCGATCGCGCAGGCGCGTCTCGGGCCGGGCCGCATCCACCACGCCATGCGCGCCATCGGGATGGCCGAGCGGGCCCTGGCCCTGATGGTCGACCGCGCCAAGTCGCGGCACGCCTTCGGCGGGTACCTGTCCGAGCAGGGCGTGGTCCAGGAGCACATCGCCAACTCCCGCATCGAGATCGACCAGGCACGCCTGCAGGTCCAGCACTGCGCGTGGATGATCGACACCGTCGGCGCCAAGGAGGCCCGGTTCGAGATCTCGGCCATCAAGGTGATCGCGCCGCAGGTCGCGTGCACCGTGATCGACCGGGCGATCGAGGTCTTCGGTGGGGCCGGTGTCTCGGACGACACCCCTCTCGCCTACTTCTACGCCTGGGCGCGGGCCCTGAGGATCGTCGACGGCCCGGACGCCGTGCATCGCCGCACCATCGCGCGCGGCGAGCTCAGGCGCACGCCGCCGTACGTCGGCTGAACGTGATGCGCAACACTGACAAGACCCGGTCGGACGAGACCGGATACTCACCGTTCGAGAGAGGGACACGCACATGGGTGCAGTGATCGTGGAGGCCGTGCGAAGCGCGGTGGGCAAGCGCAAGGGTGGACTGGCCGGGGTGCATCCGGCCGATCTGTCGGGCACGGTGCTGAACGCTCTGGTCGAGCGCGCCGGGGTCGACCCGGGGATCGTGGAGGACGTGATCTGGGGGTGCGTGACCCAGGCCGGCGAGCAGACCGGGGACATCGCGCGTACCGCAGTGCTTTCCGCCGGGTGGCCCGAGACCGTCACCGGCGTGACCATCGACCGCCAGTGCGGTTCCTCGCAGCAGGCGCTGAGCTTCGCCGTCGCGGTGGTCGAATCCGGTTACCACGACGTGGTGGTGGCCGGCGGCGTCGAGTCCATGACCCGTCAGCCGATGGGCAGCTCGATCACCGGCGAGGGCATCCCGTACGGGCAGGACTTCCTGGGCCGCTACGACGGCACCATGCCCAACCAGGGCGTCGGCGCCGAGATGATCGCCGAGCGGTGGGGGCTGTCCCGCACGCAGCTCGACGAGTTCGCCGTGGCCTCGCACGAGAAGGCCGCCGCCGCGCAGGACGCCGGGTTCTTCGCCGGGCACATCGTCCCGGTGACCACCCCGGACGGGGTCTTCGATGCTGACCAGGGCATCCGCCGGGGCAGCACCGTCGAGGGGCTGGCCGGGCTCAAGACCCCGTTCAAGTCCGACGGCGTGATCCACGCCGGCAACGCCTCGCAGATCTCGGACGGATCCGCCGCGATCCTGGTGATGAGCGAGGAGGCCGCCGCCAGGTATGGCTGCACGCCGATCGCGCGTGTCCACACCGCCACGCTCGCCGGCGACGATCCGGTCATCATGCTCACCGCCCCGATCCCGGCCACGGCCAAGGCTCTCGAGCGCTCCGGGTTGACGATCGACGACATCGGGGTGTTCGAGGTCAACGAGGCCTTCGCCTCGGTGCCGATGGCGTGGCTCGCCGAGACCGGCGCCGACCCGGCCAAGCTCAACCCCAACGGTGGCGCGATCGCCCTCGGCCACCCGCTCGGCGGCTCCGGGGCCCGCATCATGACGGACATGGTCCACCACATGAAGGCGAACGGCATCAGGTACGGCCTGCAGACGATGTGCGAGGGCGGCGGCCAGGCCAACGCCACCATCATCGAACTGCTCTGACGGCCCAGGATCCCCAGCCGGCGTGCATCCGCGCGAGCGGCTGCCCGGTGACTCACAGCCGCCCCCCGCGATGAACTCCGGCCTGCGCATCTGCGCACGCCAGACGCCATCGTCGGGGGCGGCTGCGTTGTGGGCGTACGTGCGCGCGTGCGGATGCCCGGCGAGGGGGGCGTCCCGGCGAGGGGGGGGGCGTCGCG
>NZ_JAALEF010000416.1:0-1370 GCF_014145245.1 Dietzia sp. B44
TTACCCGCTCGGTCCGATTCCGCGGGGCACGGAACGGCATGGCCACGATGTGGGCCAGGCTCACCGCTGCCGATGCCGAACTCCTTCGGCGTCGCATCGACACCGACGCGTCGGCCGCCTCGGCGGACGGGTTGGATCGTCCCATGGACCAGCTCCGCGCCGACGCCCTCGCCGCGCTCGCCGTCTACCCGTCTGATGCGGGCCGGTCCGCGGCCGATACCGCCTCCGCCGCTGCCCGCGCGTCCGAGCACGACGGTATCGAGCACGACGGCATCGAACTCGGCGACGTCAGGGTCGGCGCGGACCTGCCCCGGCCCACACTGGGCAACGCCGCGCGGGCCGGTCAGCCGATCCGCATCAGCGTGATCGCCTCCGCGGCCCGGGGCCTGCCCAACCGTGTCGAGTTCGTCCACGGCGCGTACAGCAGCTTCGAGTGGCTCTGCACGGAACTGCTCGAGGGGGACGACGCGAGCGTGCGGTTCGAGCTCATTGACCCTGCCCCGGGCGTGCTCGACTCCCCGGAACACGCCCTGCGCTACGTGATCACCCCGGCGATGGCCGAGCGCATCCGGTTGCGCGACGGCACCTGCCGGCACCCGGGGTGCTCGGTTCCCGCCAAGGACTGCGACGTGGACCATGTGCTCGCGTTCAACAAGAAGGACCCTGAACTCGGCGGGCCGACCACCGAGTGGAACCTCGTCTGCCTGTGTCGGAAACACCACCGGGAGAAGACATTCGGGACCAACGCCTACCGGTCCGGGCCGTTGGGTGATCTCGTCATCATCACCGACACCGGGCACGAACACCGCACCAGACCCAAGGGCCCCCTGGCCCGTGCTCGTGACGCCATCCGGGAACGCGAGTGGAACGCCTACGCGGATCGCACCATCGCCGACGACGGCACACTCGTCAACCCGCCGGGTCACCACAGGCACGGATCCCGCAGACGGCCAGCCTGATCGACTCAGCAGTCGCCGACGCCCACCCACTCCGAGACGCCGTCGGTGAAGCGCTGCCGCTTCCAGATGGGCACCCCGCGCTTGAGTCGTTCGATGAGCTCCGAGCAGGCGGCAAAGGCCTCGGCCCGGTGCGGCGCCACGGCCACCACCACCACGGCGACCTCGCCCACCGGCAGCACCCCCACCCGGTGCACCGCGCCGATGCGGACGGAGCGCCGCGGGTCGAGCGGTCCGCCCTTCTCGAGGTCGGGCGAGGTGTGTTCGGTCGCCACCTCGTCGCAGAGCCGTTCGAGGACGTCCTGCGCCGTGGGGTGGGCCGAGTACTCGATGTCGAGCACGTCGCGACCGTGGTCGTGGTCGCGCACCACCCCGGAGAACGTGACCATGGCGCCGTCGGCGGTGCTCCAGACG
>NZ_JAALEF010000417.1:0-3442 GCF_014145245.1 Dietzia sp. B44
TCCCGCAGCCGAGTTCGGAGGCGCAGGAGGCCTGTGACACCGCCCTCGCCCAACGCAGGGTCCCCGTGCTGGCCTCGTTGGGCGTGGGGGCGACGATCGTGGCGGTCGGACTCGGTCTGGGAGTGCTCCCCGCGGCGGCCGCGGCGCTCGGTAGGAGAGAGGGTGACGGCGGTCCGGGCACCGGGCACGGGCCGGGCACCCCCGCCGGGTAGGGCCGTGGACGGCCGGGACCCGCCCGGAGGGGTCAGTCCCGCGTCTCGCGCCCGTCGCCGAGCTCGCGGATCCGCTCGGTGGCCGCGCGGAGGCGCTCCTTGCGGGCCTCGTCGTCGGATTCCTTGAGCTCCTCGTAGAGCTCCTCGTCCGAGTCGGTGAACTGCAGGATGGCGCGCGGGACCCCCAGGGTCAGGACCAGCGACGGCCAGACGATCCACGCGTAATCCCAGCCCACCACGAACTGGAGTACGAGGAACGCCACGAGCGTCGCCCCCAGCACCAACCCGTCGAGCGTCTCCACCGTCCTGCCGCGCTTGCGGAGATCCTGGAGTTCGCGATCCGGGTCCGATGCCGCCGGTGACGACGACGAGGTGCGCACCAGCTCGCCACCCGTCGCCGTGGCCGACTGGACGATCATGCCGTCAACGCTGGTCAGGGGCACGCCGTCCGGCAGATCGCTGAACGACCCGCGGAGCTGACCCAGGGTGCGCGCGGCCGCGATGTCACCGGAGCGGGAGTGGAACTCCGGATCGTCGAGGCGGCCCGCGGCATAGTGGTCACCCAGCGCGGTCAGGGCGTGCAGACGCTCGGCGTCGGAGAGCAACAGATCATCGGGATCGGTCATGTGCCCAGGCTAGGAGGGCACCCCGCCGACCGCCATGGGTGATCGCACCCATCCGCTGTCGAATCCGGGACCGTGTCACATCCGGGGACGCTGGTGCGTCGATGGGGTATGAGTACACACCGGAACGACCACGGACAGCGCAAACAGGTCAGTGCGGGCGCGATGGCACCCATGCTGGCGCTCGAGGCCTACACCCGGGCCCGGGTCTCCCGCTCCGACAGTCACCTCATCAGGCTCCGGGTCTCGGCGGTGAACGAGTGCCGGTTCTGCACCGCCATGCACCGACGCGACGCCCGCAAGGACGGCTGGGACGACGCCCGGATCGTCGCCGCCGAGGACTGGCCCGCCCACGCCGGTGAGCTGTCCGAGGGGGACCTCGCGGTCCTGGGGTTCGCGGACGCGATCACGCACATCCGCGGCGAGGAATCGGTCTCGGACGAGCTCTGGGACGACGTGGTCCGGCACCGGGGCGAGGCGGGCACTGGACAGCTCCTCATGGAGGTCGTCACCATCAACGCATGGAACCGGATCGCAGTGGCCACCCGGAAGGACCCGGGGTCGCTCAAGGGCGTGCGCCGGGAGGACATCGATCCCGTTCGCCCGAGGTGACGGCGGCCGGTGCGCTCGCCGGACTCGACCGGGCCGCGGTGGACCGGGTCCGGGGGCGGCTCCTCGGGGTCGGGTACCGCATCACCGGGACGTGGGCCGACGCCGAGGACGCCGCCGACGAGGCCCTGGCCCGCCTGGTCGGGCTCGAGGAGGGATCGGCGCCCGACAACCCCGAGGCGTGGCTCACCACCGTCACCACGCGGTTGTGCCTGGACCGGCTGCGGCGACGGAGGCGGGAGGACTACGTGGGGGCGTGGCTCCCCGAGCCCGTCGACACCGCCCTGCTGCCCTCGGAGCTGGCCGAGCAGCGCGACGACCTGCGGATCGCCGTCCTGTTGGCCTACGAGCAACTGGGTCCCGACGAGCGCGCGGCCTTCGTCCTGCGCGAGGCCTACGCCCTGCCCTACTCCGAGATCGCCGAGGCGCTCGACGCGGCCGTGCCCACGGTCCGTCAGTGGGTGAGCCGGGCGAGGCACCGGTTGGACACCGACCTCCGTCCGCCGGAGCGTGCGCCGGAGTCGGTGATCTCGCGGCTGGTCGAGGCCGTCCTGGCAGGCGACCTCCAGCAGACGATCGAGGTGCTCACCGCGGACGCCCGGGTGGTCTCGGACAGCGACGGGAAGGTCAACGCCGCCCGCAGGGACATCGTGGGGGCCCGCAAGTGTGCGTACTTCCTCATCAAGGCGGCGGAGCTGTCCGACGGCATGATCGCTCCGGTCGAGGTGAACGGGGAGTTCGCGCTGGCTGTGGTCTCCCGTGGGGTCGTCCGGGTGGCCCAGCTGGGTGTGGTCGACGGCCGCGTCACGCGGGTCTACTTCCACTCCAACCCGGCCAAACTCACGCGGCTCGCGTTGCCGGAGGGGTTCGAGCCGAGCGCGTGAGGCGGCGGCCCGCGGCAGCCCGGTCTGGGGCTACTCGGGCACCCACATGGCCATCTCGTTCCCGCCGGGCTCCCGGAAGTGGAACCGTCGGCCGCCCGGGAAGGAGAAGGGCTCGAGGGTCACCACGCCACCCGCGGCCTCGACCCGTCCGCGCGCCTCGGCCAGGTCGGCAACCAGGATCACCATCAGCGGTGCCGGTGACTGCTCGTCGTCGTCGCCCTGGATCCCCACCTCGATCCCGCCGCCGGTGAGGTCGGTGTACGACGTCCCGTACACGGTGGGCGACCAGCCGCACACCGTCGCCAGGAACTCGGCGGTCGCGGGCATCGACGTACTGGGGAATTCGACCATGGTGATCTGGTCCGGGGTCCTGTCCTGCATGCGCCCGACGGTACGGGCACCATGGGTGCGGTGGCGCGGTTTCGATCCCTCTACCCGGTTCTGGCTCCCCCGGTCCTCCTCGCCGCGACGGCCTGCGCGGGCGGGGCCGCACCGACCCCTGTGCCGTCCCCTCCGACGAGCACCGGCCCGATCGGCGCGGCGAACGTTCCGCTCGACACCACGATCGATGTCCCCGGCTCACGCGCGGCACTCGAGGCGGGACAGGCGGAGATCCGACGGGTCCTCGAGGGCAGGATCGGTGCGGACGGATGGAGGGAGGTGCGCGCGGCGCAGGAGGTCGCCTGTCCCAGTCGGAGCGACGCGGCCGGTGTCGGGGACGCCGGGATCGGCAAGTTCTACGCCCGCGAGATGCGTCACCCGGATGCCCTGGACCCCGCCGGGTGGGACCGGGCTCTGGAGGAGGTCCTGAACGCCGTCGAGCCGCACGGTTTCCGGCCCAGGCCCACCGACGAGGGACCGACGCGGCCCGGGATCCACTACGTCTACCTGGTCAACGACCACCGGGACGAGCTGACCCTGTCCACGCATCCGACGATCGGTACCGGCTACGGCGGGTTCGGCGTCTGCCACCCCTGGGGGGACTGACGGATCGTGGGCGGGGGCGGGACCGCCGGTGACGGGCCCGTCGCCCGAGCCTCTCGCCCGGCCCTCACGCCCGGGACCGTGCCCGCGCCAGGTCCCATCGTCCGAGGAGTGCGGTGGCGGCGGCGCC
>NZ_JAALEF010000418.1:0-2679 GCF_014145245.1 Dietzia sp. B44
TGGTGAAGGCGGACGCCTACGGCCACGGCGCCGTGCCGGTCTCGCTCGCTGCGCTGCGCGGTGGGGCGGACGCGCTGGGCGTCACGACGATCGCCGAGGCGGTGCAGCTGCGTGACGCGGGCATCGACGCCGAGATCCTGGCCTGGTTGTTCGGGGTGGGTGACGACGTCGGCGTGGCGCTCGAGGCGGATGTGGACCTGGCGATCCCGAGCCCGGGCCACCTCGACACCGTTCTCGACGCCGCCCGGCGTACCGGCCGCCGCGCCAGGGTGACCCCCAAGATCGACACCGGGCTCGCCCGCTCCGGCATCACCCTCGACGAGTGGCCCTCCCTGCTCGACCGGCTGGTCGCCGCCTCCGACGAGGGCCTCATCGAGGTGACCGGGCTGATGGCGCACTTCGCGCACGCCGACGATCCGGGCAACCCGGTGATCGACCAGCAGGTCGACCGTCTGCACGCGTGCGTGGCGCAGGCCCGCGCCCGCGGGGTGCGGTGCCCGGTCAACCACCACGCCAACTCCGCGGCCACCCTGACCCGCCCGGACGACGGCTTCGAGATGGTCCGCCCCGGGATCGCCCTCTACGGGCTCAACCCGGTCGACGGTCTCGAGGCGGAGCTGGTCCCGGCCATGACGTTCTCCGCCGAGGTCCTGATGGTCAAGCGCATCGCCGCCGGTCAGGGGGTGAGCTACGGGCACACGTGGCACGCCCCGCGGGACACCACGGTGGCCCTCGTGGCGGCGGGGTACGCCGACGGGGTGTGGCGACTGCTCTCGGGCAGGCTCGACGTGTCGATCCACGGACGCCGGTACCCGAACGTCGGCCGCGTCTGCATGGACCAGTTCGTCGTCGACCTGGGACCGGACCCGGGCGACTCGGTCCGCGCGGGGGACACCGCCGTCCTGTTCGGTACCGGCTCCGACGGGGGCCCCACCGCCGCCGAGTGGGCCCGCACCCTCGGGACCATCCACTACGAGGTCGTCACAGCCGTCCGAGGCCGAGCGGTGCGCCAGCACGTTCTCGGGGCCCGCCACGCCAGCGGCGGGCAGAGGGAGGGTTCGCTATGAGTGGAGAAGACGACTCGCCCGGGCGCCGGAGGTCGATGCCCCGGCTCCGGTGGCCCCGGCGCCCTTCCCGGTCCGCTGCGGGGGATCCCGTCGAGGTCCGGTCACCCGAACTGGTGGGCGGGGAGACCGGGGACGCCGAGTCCGTCGAGGAGCAGATCCGGGCCCCGGGCGGTCTCGCCGCGGGTCTGAGCGCCCTCGGCGCCGCGACGATCGGATCCGTGGGCACGCTCCTCCCGGGACGCCGGGCAAGTGACCCGTGGGCCGGCGAGGACATGTGGGAGCTCGGGGTCGACCGGGGTTCGATGGTCGCCGCCTCGGACGGTGTCCCGCTCGCGGTGCGGGAGGCCGGACCGACCGATGCGCCGATGACCGTGGTGTTCGCCCACGGGTACACGCTGTCGATGGACTCCTGGCACTTCCAGCGCCGGCACCTCCAGGACCGATTCGGCTCCGAGGTCCGCCTGGTCTTTTACGATCAGCGCGGTCACGGACTCAGCGGCAAGAGCTCGCGCGACAACTCGACCATCGCCCAGCTGGCGTCCGACCTCAACTCGGTGATCTCCGCCACGGCGCCGACCGGCCCGATCGTGGCGATCGGCCACTCCATGGGGGGCATGACGGTCCTCGGCTACGCCGTCCGCCACGAGGACGCGGTCCGCGAGCGCGTGCTCGGCGTGGGGCTGGTCGCCACGGCGATGGCGGAACTGTCGGAGTCGGGCCTGGGTGCCGTGCTCGACAGCAGGGCCGTCAGCAGATTCGTGGGCCTCGCCGGCCGCACGCCCGCGGTGTTCACCAGCAGCCGCAGGGCCCTCGGGGCGATCATCTCGCCGTTCATCTACGGCGGCTCGTTCGGCGACCCGGCCAAGATGAGCCCGACCGTCGCCAGGTTCGTGGACAAGCTCATCGCCTCGACGGACGTCCTGACGATCGCGAACTTCTTCGAGACCCTCACCCAGCACGACGAGTCCGCGGCCGTGCCCGTGCTCCGCGACGTGCGCACCACGGTGTTGTGCGGGGACCGCGACCTGCTCACCCCCCTCGACCGCTCGGTGGACATCGCCGAGGCGCTGCCGGACGCCGAGTTCGTGGTGGTCCCCGGAGCGGGGCACATGGTGATGTTGGAGGAGCCCGCGCACGTGTCGGAGGTCCTCGGCGACCTCATCGCGGACGCCATCGTCGAGTGGCGCGCACGCACGCGGGAGAAGTCGAGCGGCACCGAATCGTCGAAGGGCACCGGATCGTCGAGTGGCTCAGGATCGTCGAGGGGCACCGGGTCGTCCTCCCGCAGCGGCCCGTCCTCCCGCAGTGGCCCGTCGTCCCGCAGCGGCCCGTCGGCGCGCCGTAGCGCGGCGTCGTGACGATCGGGGTCCCGGGGGAGCGGACACTGCCGACGGTGGACGACACCCGTGCGCTCGGCGTCGAACTGGCGGGGCTGCTCCGGGCCGGTGACGTCGTGGTGCTCGACGGGCCACTCGGCGCCGGGAAGACCGCCCTCACCACAGGGATCGCCGCCGGCCTCGGTGTCCGCGGCCGGGTGACCTCCCCGACCTTCGTGATCGCCCGGCGGCACGCCCCCGGGACCCCGGACGGCCCCGGGATGGTCCACGTGGAA
>NZ_JAALEF010000419.1:0-4747 GCF_014145245.1 Dietzia sp. B44
CGCCAGGCCGCCCATCGCACCCGCTCCGAGCACGACCGCGCGGCGACCGTCGAGACGGCGGGACGCGGACCCGGGGGCCTCGGTGGTCGCAGGAGTGGCCCCCTCGGCGAGGATCTCCGCGGCGCGGTCGAGCGCCACCGACACCACCGACGACCCCGCCGAGTCGATGCCTGTCTCGGTGTGGACGCGTTTTCCCACATGAAGCGCCTGCTGGGCGAGTCGGTGCAGCGTGGTGCCGGCCGCGCCGATGTCGGACGCGGACTGGTAGGCAGTCCGGATCTGTCCGATGATCTGCTGCTCGCCCACGACCATCGAGTCCAGTCCCGAGGCCACCGAGAACAGGTGCTCGGCCGCCGACTCGGAATAGCGGACGTAGAGGTGGCGGCTGAGTTCGTCGGCCGACAGCCCGGAGTGCCGCGAGAGCAGACCCACCACGTCGTCGAGCGCCGGGTGGAACGCCTCCACCGCCGCATACACCTCGACGCGGTTACAGGTGGTGACGATCATCGCCTCGTCGACGTGGCTGCCGCTGATCAGGTTCTCGGTGAGCGTGTCCCGATCGGCCTCCGCGACGGCCACCGACTCCAACAGGGCCACCGGGGCGCTGTGGTGGGACAGACCCACCAGGAGGATGCTCACGGCCGACCCCCGGACGCGAGTGCCGATGGGGCCCATGCCAGAATGGGCACCAATGCGTCAACTCGGGACACCGGGAACGACGGGACGACACTCGACGCACACGCGGAACAGTGGTCCACAGTCGGTCGTCTCCTGTCGGTGTGCACGGCTGCGTACAGGGCGATTCCCAGTGGAATCCCCTGCCGGGACGGCCGTGGCCTGAGCCTGCGATCGACCCGCAACGAACTCCACCGTAACCCGCTTGGCACCCCGGGACAAAACCGTCGCCGGGGCGGATGCTATGCCCGGGCGACGCCGTGCGGCCGCCATGAGCAGCGCGGACCCTCGGCGGCCCCGGCCCGGGTCGGGGCGCGCGCGGACACCACACCACCGGGCGCTCGTGGGCGACGTACGGTTGCGCCGTGCCACCTCGCCGCAGGTCCTCCACCACCAGGTCCTCCACCACCGTGTCCGCAGCGACACGCGCCCGGTACGCGAAGCGACGCCAGCGGCGACTCTCTCGCGTCGACAACGACCTCACCGCCCCACAGTGGGCCGACCTCCTCGACGCCTGGAGCGGGTGCGCCTACTGCCGGGCGGACGGCCCCGCACTCCAGCGCGACTGCGTCATGCCCGTGTCCCGCGGGGGGCGCTACACGCTGGAGAACGTGGTCCCTGCGTGCGCCTCCTGCAACGCGAGCAAGCACAACAGCGAGGTCACCGGGTGGCTCCGGCGCAAGAAGCTCGACGAGGGGGCCTTCCTTCTCCGGCACGCGACGATCCTGCAGGTCCTGCTCGCCGAGGAGTAGCGCGCGCCGCAGGACGGTGGGCGGCAGGCTCACTCCCAGCCACGGAACGGTTCGTCGGCGGCGAGATCGGCGCTCAGCTCGTCGTCGTCGACCTCCCAACACGAGTGCTCCGCGCCGTCCACCAGGACCACCGGCAGGCGGTCGCCGTACTCCACCGCGAGCTCGGGGTCGGCCGCACGGTCCACGTCCACCACCTCGAGCCGCGCGTGCGCCATTGCGCACAGCGGGACCAACTGTCCGTGGACCCGGACGCAGCTTCCACACCCCTCGCGGGTAAGCAGGGTCACCGTGTGCACCATGCCCTGATAGTGCCCGACCCCCTCCGGGCTCCCCTAGGATGGGGTCCCACCCCCACTAGGAGGTCCACCCGGTGAACGACCACACCGACGCCACCGACGACTCCGCCTCCGACCCCGACTCCGGGGGCAACCGCCTCCGGCTCCCCGGACGGGCGGACGTCACCAGTGCGATCGGTCGGCTGGTCTGGCGCCGGCGCAACGCCCGCGACCAGCGCGTCGCCGGCGAGGCCTCGGCCAGGAACGCGGTCAAGCTCGAGCCCGGCGCCGAGCCCGGTCCCCCGCTGGCCGACGCCACGACCACCGAGGACCACGACGACCACGCCGACACGCGGTTCGTCCCCGACCCGCAGGCCGCGGCGTTCTTCGACGTGGACAACACCCTGATCCAGGGCGCCTCGATCATCCTGCTGGCGCGTGGGCTGGCCAAGCACAAGTTCTTCACGGCGCAGGACGTGGCGTCGATGGCGTGGTCGCAGGTCAAGTTCCGGGTCTCCGGCAAGGAGAACGCCGACGACGTGGCCGCGGGCCGAGACAAGGCGCTGAGCTTCGTCAAGGGCCACACCGTCGCCGAGCTGACCGCGTTGAGCGAGGAGGTCGTGGACACCTCGATGCTCGACCGCGTCTGGCCGGGCACGCGCTCGCTGGTGCAGATGCACCTCGACGCCGGCCAGCAGGTGTGGCTGGTCACCGCCACGCCGGTCATGCTCGCGCGGGTGATCGCATCGCGGCTCGGGCTCTCGGGTGCGCTCGGCACCGTGGCCGAGGAGGAGGACGGGGTGTACACCGGACGGCTGGTGGGCGACATCCTGCACGGGCCCGGCAAGGCGCACGCCATCTCCAACCTCGCCGAGGCCGAGGGTTTCGATCTGTCCAAGTGCTACGCGTACTCGGACAGCTTCAACGACATGCCGATGCTCACGATGGTCGGCAACCCGGTCGCGATCAACCCGGACGGGCGGCTGCGCAAGTACGCCTCGGAGAACGGCTGGGACATCAAGGACTTCCGCACGGTGCGCAAGGCCGCCAAGAAGGCGGTCCCGGGCGTGCTCGCGGTGGGCGGGCTCGCCGGAGCCCGGGCGGCCGTGAAGTCCTCGTACGGCGCGCGGACGATCGGCCAGATCCGACGGATGTTCTGAGACGACTCGCGGCCGGGCGGATCAGCCGAAGAAGACGCTCCCGCGGCGCGCGAGGTTCCGGAACAGCGTGTTCTGGATGGTCTCGCGGACCTGGTCGGTGATCTCGAAGACGATCATCGGGTCGTCGCCGGCGTCCGGGCCGAGGTGGGAGGTCTCGATGGGCTCGCCGAACTCGATGGTCCACTTGGTGGGCAGCGGGATGCCGCCCAGGCCGCCGAGCAGGGGGAACGTCGGCGTGATGGGCAGGTACGGGACACCCAGCAGCCGCGCCAGCGGGGAGAACTCGCCGATCTTGGGGTAGATCTCCTCCGAGCCCACCACCGAGCACGGGATGATCGGCGCGCCGGCGTCCAGCGCGGTGGACACGAACCCACCGCGGCCGAAGCGTTGCAGCCGGTAGCGGTCCGAGAACGGCTTGCCCAGCCCCTTGTAGCCCTCGGGCCACACCGCCACCACGTGTCCGCTCTCGAGCAGGCGTTCGGCGTCGGCAGCGCAGGCCAGGGTCGCCCCGGCCCGCCGCGCCAGCGGTGCGGAGACCGGCAGCGTCATGGCCAGGTCGGCGGCCAGCAGCCGCAGGGCGCGGCCCGAGTGGTCGTGGACGGCGACCGTGGTCATCATCGCGTCCAACGGCAGGACCCCGGCGTGGTTGGAGACGATCAGCCCGGCACCCTCGGCGGGGATGTTCTCGGCGCCGATCACCTCGACCCGGAACCAGTGCTCGAACAGCGGTCGCCACATCGGCAGCCACACGGTGCTGTGGAAGTGCTCGTCGAAGCCGAACTCGTCGACCTCGTAACCACCGGTCACGCGCGTGGCGATCAGCTCGCCGACACCGTTGATGGCGTCGACGAGCCCCGACAGCGCGCTGACGTCGCCGGTCGCGAGCATCACGTCGACACCCCGCGCGACCTCACGGACGGGACCCAGCGTCTCGGCGTCGACGGGCAGCGCCTCCATCACCTGGCCGAGAGTGTCGCGCACCGAGGTGAGGAACCGGTCGACGATCCGTCCGATCTCGGTGGCGGCGGCGTCGCTGTGGCTGGTGGCGCCGAGGAAGCCCTCGCCCACGATGCGGTCGCTCCGCGAGTCGCGGCGGCCCTCCCCCCAGCGAGGCCCACCGAGTGGCTGGCTCAGGTCGAATTCGGGGCCCCTCACAGCGCCTCCTCCTTGCTCGGATCGGGCTCGTTCGGATCGGGCTCGTTCGGATCGGGCAACGCGCCGATCGCCTCGAGCTCGCACAGCGTGGTGTCCACTCCCGCGCGCAGCCGGTCGGCCACCGGCGCGGGGAGCATGGCGGCGATCTTGGCGGTCTTGCGCTCGAGCGTGGCGCGGGTGATGAGCGGTTCGGTGCCGGAGTCGACCAGGTAGGCGTGCAGTGCCTCCTCGGTGGAGTACCGGGGCGTGAAGCCGAACTCCTCGCGCATGCGCGTGGTGTCCACAGCGCGCCCGAAGCGCAGGTACCGAAGCTGCGAGGCCCCGACGTCGCGCAGGCCCTGACTGGACAGCAGCCGCACGGCCAGCTTGAACGTCTGCGGCGGAACCGGCAGCGGGACGTGCCCGGCCCGCCGGATGGCCTGGGTGAGCGTGAGGATCCCCTCGCCGGCGATGTTGAACGTCCCCGGCGCGGCGCCCATCGTGGCGTGCAGGAGGGCGTCGAGCGCGTCCTGGGGGTGCAGCAACTGGATGCGGGGGTCGTAGCCCGCCAGCACCGGGGAGATCGACGGCGCCAGCAGCTCCCCGAACACCGTGGGTTCGGGCAGTCCGAGGATCGCGGGGATCCGCAGGATCGTCACCTCGATGTCCGGCCGTTTGCGGGACATCCCGCGCACGTAACCCTCGACCGACAGGTGGTCCAGGGGGATGCCGCCGCTCGGTTGGCGGCGGA
>NZ_JAALEF010000419.1:4797-6285 GCF_014145245.1 Dietzia sp. B44
CGGGTCCACGCCCGAGGAGCCGTAGACGGTGGTCGAGGAGATCAACACGAACCGCTTGACGGTCGCGGCCCGCCCACAGGCCGCGATCACGTGCATCGAGCCCATGATGTTGGCCTCCTTGACGGCCGCACGGCCGCCCGGGGCGAAGTCGGTGTGGTGCAGTCCGGCGTGGACGACGGTGTCGATGCCGGCATCGCGCAGGATGCCCTGGAGGCGCGGCGACTGCGGGTCGAGGCGGACGAACTCGGCGTCCCTCATCCGACGGCGGTGCTGCGGCGACGGTTTGACGGAGTCGATGGCCAGGACGCGCTCGACGGATTCGGACCGGAGCAGCATCCCCACGAGGTGGGCGCCGAGGTATCGGCTCCCGCCCACGACGGCGACAGCCCGGGCGGGCCGACGGGTTGGTGCTTCGGGGTTCACCCAGACCACTGTAGCCGTGGACCCCCCCGGTCCGTCGCCCGGTCCGCGTACCCCGGACGTGCTGCTACACACACCCCGCGACACACCGATGCCCGCCACCACTTGCGGGTGACGGGCATCTGCTACGGGCGTGAGTCCGGGCGCTATCGAGGCGCCGCCGGACTCACTTACCGAGCTTGCGACGCTGCACGCGCGTCCGGCGGAGCATCTTGCGGTGCTTCTTCTTGGACATACGCTTGCGGCGCTTCTTGATCACAGAACCCATATCGGGGGTCACCTACCTGTCGACTACTGGTCTGGGGCCTTACAGCGGGCTTACTGCGTTCCGGCATCTAAGCGGGCTCGGAAGCCGGTACGGAACCCGTCCAGACTACCCGCAGGTGGGGCCGCGACGAAAACGGGCCCGGGGGCCGACCCGGAGCGGGTCAGCCGGCGGAGAAGTACGACGTGTCCAGGTACTCGTGGACCGCCTTGGAATGCACGCGGAACGACCGCCCCACCCGCACCGCGGGCAGCTCGCCCGAGTGGACGAGCCGGTAGACCGTCATCTTGGACACGCGCATGAGCGCTGCGACCTCGGCAACGGTCAGGAACTGGGAACCCCCCGCCGCCTGTGCGCCGCCTTCGGTCTTGTCGGTAGTCGCCATCTCACAACCCTTCGTGGCACGCGTCGTGCCGCAGGCTTCCCCTCCTGCGGTACGGACACGCACGTGCTGGGTATGAGCCTAGCGTGAAGGGTGTGATCAATGCGACGGGAGTGGGCAAATAACTTTGACGACACGCCGCCCGACCGCGGCCTGACCCACCCTGAACAGGGCTTGTGCTAAATGCGACGTCCCGCCAGGTGGCCGTTCTCTCACCTGGCGGGACGTGTGGGGCGCGTGGAGCGCAGCGGGCGATGCCGGGAGGCGGGTCAGTCGTCCCGCTCGTCGTCCTCGGCCTTCTGCGCCGCACGGGCCAGTTCCATCGACCTGGTGGCCGACGCCTCCACGGCGTCCGCCACCGCGGACCGGAAGCCCCCGGCCTCGAGTCGCCGGATCGCCGCCGCCGTGGTGCCGCCCGGGG
>NZ_JAALEF010000420.1:0-3617 GCF_014145245.1 Dietzia sp. B44
TCCCGCCGATACTAGCGGCCGGCACCCGGAGACCGGGCCTCGGACACCGGGCCCCGGAACCCGACGCTCAGACCTCGAGCCTGAGATCAGGCTCCGCCAACAGGACCTCGCCGTCGAACTGCGCGGCGGCCTCGGCGCGCACGGCCTCGCGGTCCGTCCACGGGGGGATGTGGGTCAGCACCAGACGGCCCACCCCGGCCAGTCGGGCGGTCCGGCCGGCCTCGGCACCGGACATGTGGATCCCCGGCGGGCGGCCCTCCTCGTGGGTCCACGAGGCCTCGCAGAGGAACACGTGGGCGCCGGCCGCGAGTTCGACCAGCGAGTCGCAGTAGGCGGTGTCACCGCTGTAGGCCAGGACGCGACCGGACTCCGACGTCAGGCGCATCCCGTAGGACTCCGGCGGGTGATCCACCCGGTCGGCCCGCACGCGCAGGCCCACCTCGCCGTCGTCGCCCGTCATCTCCACGTCGGGCGTGACATCCCACGACCCCACCTCGAAGGTGTCCGACAGATCGTCCACCGCCCCCGGTTCCTCCGCCGAGGCGACCCCGATCCGGTACGCGGTTCCGGACGGCCCGATGAGCGGGACCCGGACCGCGCGCTCGGCCTCCGGACCGTAGCGCCGCAACACCAACAGGCCCGGGACGTCCAGGCAGTGATCGGCGTGGAGATGGGACAACAGGATCGTGGCGTCCTCCGGCGCGATGTACCGCTGCAGAGCCCCCAACACCCCCGGCCCCATGTCGATCACGACCGGGGCGACCCCCTCGACCTCCACCAGATACCCGGACGCCGGCGAGGTGGGTCCGCCGATACTCCCCGAGCAACCCAGGACAGTCAGAAACATGGGCACCATCGTGCCACGGCCGGCGCGAGGTCGCCCGGAGTGTGCCCCGGCGGGCGACCGGGAACCGGTCCGCGGGGAGGGATCACACCGCACCCGCGAGGCCGACCGACACGAGACCGGGTCCGAGGAACCGGGACGCCACCCTTCGGAAGCTGTCCGGGTCACCGGTCACGAGGTACTCCCGCGTCGCCGGATCCGCCGCGTCGTGGGGGCGCAGCAGGTCCGCGGCGGTGAGCACGCGCAGCACGTCCTTGGCGGTCTCCTCGGCGCTGGAGACCAGCGTGACGTGATCGCCCACCGCGAGCTGGACCACCCCGGACAGCAGGGGGTAGTGGGTGCACCCCAGGACCAGGGTGTCCACGTCCGCGTCCCGGATCGGCGCGAGGTACGCCTCCGCCAGACCCAGGACCTGCCGACCGCTGGTGATCCCGCGCTCCACGAACTCGACGAACTTCGGGCACGCCACCGAGGTCAGGTGGACCCCGGCCGCCGCGGCCACGGCGTCGTCGTAGGCCAGCGACGCGACCGTGGCGCGCGTGGCGATCACCCCGATGCGGCCCGAGCGCGTGGTGGCCACCGCCCGCCTGGCCGCCGGCTGGATCACCTCCACCACCGGTACCGGGTAGCGCTCGCGCGCGTCCCGCAGCATCGCCGCCGAGGCGGTGTTGCACGCGATCACCAGAGCCTTGACCCCGCGGTCGACGAGGGAGTCCGCGACCGCCAGGGCGTGCTCGCGCACCCGGGCCAGGGGCAGCGGCCCGTACGGACCGTTGGCCGTGTCCCCCACGTAGATCAGCGACTCGTCGGGGAGCTGGTCCATGATCGCCCGGGCCACGGTGAGTCCACCCGCCCCCGAGTCGAACACCCCGACCGGGGCCAGTGGATCGGGAGACATCACCTCGGCGAACCGGCGTTCCGCCGCTGCCCGGCGGTGACCGCCTGTGGCGTCCGGTCGCGTTTGAGTCCGTACGCCGAGAGGACCCCGCCGATGGCCCCGCCGAGGTGACCCTGCCAGGACACGCCGTCCAGCATCGGGGACAGTCCCGCGAGCGCCTCGAACCCGTAGTAGAAGCCGATCACCAGACCCACGACCAGGTGCAGGAACCGGCGGGAGAACAGACCCCGGACGATCACGTAGAAGATGTAGCCGAACACGATGCCGGACGCCCCGATGTGGACGGTCCCGGTGCCGCCCAGGACCCACGACACGACACCCGAGGCCAGCCACGAGATGAGCGTGACGCTGATCAGGGGCCGGATCCCGGACATCGCGATGATCGATCCCAGGACGAGCAGGGCGATCGAATTGCCGATCAGGTGCGCCCAGTCCCCGTGGAGGAAGGGTTGGAAGATGATGCCGGGGAGCCCGTCGGTCGAGAGCGGACGCACCCCGTAGCCGTCGAGCCCCTGCGGGGGCCCGATGGTGGCCTGGATGACCTGGTCGGCCGCCTCGACCACCCACATCAGTGCGACAAAGGCGAAGAGCAGGATCAGTGCCGGCCAGCGGCGCGGCCCCTGAGGGACGGGCCGGGCGGTCTGGACGCCCCCCGCCCGGAACGTGCGTGGATCTGGATTCACCGTGTTCTCCTCACTTCCCGGTCAGAGCGGTGCACAGGGAGTCCTGCATGAAGGTCAACCAGTGGTAGACGTCCAGGTGCGCCGACCTCGGGTCGTCCTCCGCGACGAACTCGGGGATGTCGGTGGCCGGGACGCCGTCCACCGCCCCGGCCTCGAGCAGCAACGCGCCCAGGCCGAGCCTGACGTCGTTGAGACACCCCATCCAGGCCTGCGCCTGCTCGGGGCTGAGCGATACAGTCCCCCCACGCGCCGGGAGGGACTTCAGGACCGTCGACGCCGCCGCGAGCTTGACGTCGATGATCTCCGGCTCGTGGATCATGCGCATGCCCGAGTTGTGTGCGCGGGCCACCGCGGCGGCGTCCGCGTCCGATCCCCCACCCGGCTCGGGCCGGTGGAAGTCGGGGAGCAGGCGGGCGAGCGGGGCCTCGACGGGGAGCTCGGAGTGGCCGCTGCGCATCCCGGTGATCTCGGCCAGCTCGTCCCTCGGCGCGGAGTCGCGCCGCTGCTCGAGCATGTCGACGATGTTGGACACCAGGGCGTGGAGGATCTGCACCTCGTGACCCTCCATGACCGCCTTGACCCGGGGGCCGGTGAGGGAGGACTTGCGCTGCCAGGCCTTCACGGGCTCAGACCTCCCGCTGCATGGTGGCCCACAGTCCGGCCTCCTGCAGCTTCCGGACGTCGTTCTCCACCTTGTCCCGGCTACCGGACGAGACCACCGCGCGGCCGTCGTTGTGGACCTTGAGCATGAGCTCGTGCGCCTTCTCCCGGCTGTAGCCGAAGACCCGCTGGAACACGAAGGTCACGTAGCTCATCAGGTTGACCGGGTCGTCCCACACCACGGTGAGCCAGGGACTGTCCACCCCGGCGTCGAGCTCGGTGTCCGTGGCTTCCACGGGCGCGGCCGACGGCATCGCCATCACGGGGACGACGCTCCGGTCGTCCGCGATCTGTGTGGTCACGGTGTGCATACGGCCAAGGATACGGATTACCGCCGGGTCGGCCACGCCGTAGAGTCAGCCGGGTGACCGCGACCGCGCCGACGCGCGCCCCTCACCCGCCGGGCCGTCCGTCCAGCGCACTGCTCACGGACAAGTACGAGCTCACGATGATCCGGGCCGCACTGGCCGACGGGACCGCCGACCGCCCCTGTGTGTTCGAGGTGTTCGCCCGGCGGCTCCCGGCGGGTCGC
>NZ_JAALEF010000421.1:0-1553 GCF_014145245.1 Dietzia sp. B44
GGTGGCGGTCCTGGCCGGCTCGGCGGTGATCGGATTCCTCCTCACTCGCGGGGCTCTCTCCCCGACCGGTGAGGAGGCGGCGGACTGCGCCCCGGTCTCCGAACCCGGCCACGTGGTGGGCGACGGCCCGGGGTCGCTGGACTCGCCGTTGGGGACCGTGTTGGCCTTCGATCACGCCTACTACGTCGAGCGCTCGGCCGAGAAGGCGTTCGAGGCGGTCTCGCCGTCGAGCCGGATGACGCCGGACCGGCTGCGCGTCGAGGGGGTGGACCGGGTGCCCGAGGGCACCACCCACTGTGTGGACGCGCGGGAGCTGTCGCCCACGCTCCTCGAGGTGAGCCTCACCGAGTCCCCGCCCGATGCGGAGCCGGTGGTGATCCGGCAGCGTGTGCGGGTGGCGGAGAACCCCGACGGCACCTGGGGGATCGTCTCGATCACGCCCGCGGGATGACCAGCCGGTACCCGTGAGCCGGGGGGCGGGCTCAGGGGCCGGGGTCGAGGTACTCCTGGGCCGGGGTGCGGCCCGAGGCGACCGCGTCGAAGAACCCCGTGGTGCTCGGGCCCCACACGAGGTACGAGCCCACGGAACCGGAGGCCATGCCGTCGTAGGGGGCGGTCACGGTGAGCGGATCGCCCCTGAGCTTCCACATCACCGACGCGAGGTTCCAGATGTGGTCCCCGGAGTCGACCGTGACGGCCTCCGAGGCCGCGTCGACCAGTGACACCGCGGTGAACGGGTTGAGCAGGTTGCCCGGGGACATGGTCTCGCTCATGAGCGCGCCGAGGAACTGCCGCTGGTTGCGGACCCGCTGGAGGTCCTGCTCGGCGAACCCGTAGCGGGTGCGGACGAAGCCGAGGGCCTGCGGCCCCGCCAGGGTCTGGCAGCCGGCGGCCAGGTCGAGGCCGGCGAGCGGGTCGTTGATCGGCTCGTCGATGCAGATGTCCACGCCACCGACCGCGTCGACGATCCCGGAGAAGCCGCCGAACCCGATCTCCGCGTAGTGGTCGATCCGCATCCCGGTCTGCTGCTCGAGCGTGCGGGTCAGCAGCGCCGGACCGCCGAAGGTGTAGGCGGCGTTGAGCTTGTTCTGTCCGTAGTCCGGGATGTCGACCAGCAGGTCCCGCGGGAGCGAGATGAGCATGGTCCGGCCGCTGTCGCGCGGCGTGTACACCAACATCATGGTGTCCGTGCGTTTGCCGCCGGCATCGGACTCCGACCCGGTGGACAGCTGGGCCTGCTGCTCCGGGGTGAGTCCCTCGCGGGAGTCGGTCCCCACCAGGAGGGTGATGCTGCCCGGGGTGTTGCCGCCCCGGCCGGGGTAGTCCGGCAGCGCGTCGATCCGCTGGAGCTTCGAGTCCGCCCACAGGACGCTCACCACGCCCAGCGTCAGGATCACCACGAGCACCAGACCCAGGATCCGCATCGGCCCGAGGCGCCGTCTACCGGGTGCCCGGCGGGAGCGGCGATCGCGTGTGGACCCGTACCCGGCCCGCGACGGCCGACCGGACCGGACACCGCGCGGGTCGACCGGTTGCCTGCGGGGGTCCCGCCC
>NZ_JAALEF010000422.1:0-1291 GCF_014145245.1 Dietzia sp. B44
GGAGGGGCTCGACGAGGCGGGCGGGGTCGAACCGGCCTTGCCGGACGACGCGGGGCTGCTCGAGGCGGGAGTGGTCGAGGCGGGAGTGGTCGAGGCGCGACCCGACGGAGAGGTCCCGAACGGGGGTGTCAGGGTCGATTCCGGTGCTCGACGACGTGGTTCGACGCGCTCGGACGGCACCGATGGCAGTGACGACCCGGCGCCGAGCTCCCCTGCTGTGGTGTCACCACCCACGGCGAGACGCTCGTCGGTCAGGGTGACGCCCATCTGCCCGAGCTGCTCCCGCAACGCGGCGATCTCGTGGCGGAGCGCGTGGATGGAGTCGGTGGTCTCCGCACGCACGGAGTCGCGCAGGTCCTTCTCCACCACGAGCTCGTGCTCGCGGCGGGCGGAGATCTCGCGTTCGAGCTGCAGTTCGTACACGGTGTGCAGGTCGCGGACCCGGGCCGCCTCGGCCGCCGCCTGCCGCCGGTAGCGGGCCACGAGGAACGCCCCGATGAACGCCGCCCAGAGTGCCGAGAGGGTGCCGATCCGCATCCACACCGGATTGTCGGAGAAGACCATCACCACGGTCGCGATGAGTGCCAGCACCAGGAGCGCCCCGAGAGCGATCCCCGCCAGGCCGCGGTCGTCGCCGCGGACGGGGCGGACGGATCGGGGCTTGTCGATCGCGCCGTCGGAACTCATGCCCCGCATGATACGCAGAGAACCACTAGTCACACGGGTAACCAGCGCGTGTTCCTCCAGATGCCCGCCGTCTGCTGACCGCTCGATCCGCTCAGGTCGACTGGGCCAGTCCCCCCACGTCATCGTCGGAGGGCGGGGTCTCGCACGACGACTCGAGGAACAGACCTGCCCCCACGAGCAGCGCCCCGGACACCAGCACCGCCACGGACGACGGCAGCTCGGCGCTGGCCGCCGCCAGCTCACCCAACCTCGGTGCGAAGTAGAGGACGAGTCCGACGCCCAGACCTCCGGCCGCGGCCCCCAGCACGGCCGACGCCTGCCCGAGGGCTGCGCACCGCGCGATCGTCAACGGGTGCATCTGACTGCGGTCCTGACCGACCCCGCCGTCGGAGATCGCGGACCGGATCCGGAGCGCAAGCAGCACGTCGATCAACGCCACCACCGGGAGCGTGACCCATCCCCACCCGAGGGGCGGCAGCGACCCGAGCAGCGAACCGGTCAGGAAGTAGGCGGCCACACCGGCGACGAGTGCGACCAGGACGAGGGTGGACACCGCGATGCGAGTCATGTCAGCGGCTCCACCCTTCGGGGGCCAGCCGGTCGT
>NZ_JAALEF010000423.1:0-2694 GCF_014145245.1 Dietzia sp. B44
GGGCACGGAGGTCACGCCGAGGGCGGCCGCGACGACGAGCGGCAGGACGAGCGCGGCAGCCCACAGGGCCGCGATCCACGGGGCGGAGGCCATCAGGGGAACACCCCCTCGGCGATGAACCTGGCCATCCCCATCGGCGAGTACGGGGCCGCGGCGATGATCCCCACCAGCAGCGAGGCCGTCGCGGTGATCATGGTCGGCACCAGCAGCGCCAGGGGCGCCTCCGCCCGCCGTCGGCCCGCACCTGTCGGGGACTCGCCCCCGGGCCGCTCGGCGAACCACATCGAGTACACCAGCGGCAGGAAGTAGGCGCTGTTGAGGAGCGCGCTGGTGATGAAGATCCCCAGCACCCAGGTGTGGTCGGAGTCCAGTGCGCCCAGCCCGAGTTGCCACTTGGACGCGAACCCGGCGATCGGCGGGACCCCGATCATCCCGAACGCGCCCACGGTGAACGCCGCGCACGTCCACGGCATCCGCCGCCCGAGCCCGGCCAGTCGCGAGACGGTCTTGATCCCCAGCACCTCGGCGAACAGCCCGGCGCAGAAGAACAGGGTGATCTTCATCAGGCCCTGGTGCACCAGGTGGGTCAGTCCGCCGGCAGTGCCCATCTCGGAGACCAGGGCGATGCCGATCGTGACGTAGGAGACCTGGCTGACCGTGGAGTAGGCCAGTCGCTTCTTCAGATCGTCCTGCATGAGGGCGCGGACCGAGCCGTAGATCACCGTGAACGAGGCCAGCACCAGCAGCGGCAGCAGCACGCCCAGGTCGTCGGCGACCTGCACGCCGTAGACGTCGTCGATCAGTCGGACCAGGCCGAACACGCCGGCCTTGACCACGGCGACGGCGTGCAGCAGCGCGCTGACCGGGGCGGGCGCCACCATCGCCCGGGGCAACCAGCCGTGCAATGGGAACAGCGCGGCCTTGACGCCCAGGCCGGCCGCGATGAGCACGAAGATCGCCACCGCGGTGGCGGGGTCCTCGGCGGCCAGCTCGGCGACCGCCGCCGCGCCGCCGGCGGTGAAGTCCACGTCGCCGACCAGCGCGGTCAGCCAGGCCACGCCCACCAGGACCGAGAGCCCGCCGCTGAGGGTGTACCGCAGGTACAGCTGGCCGGAGCGGAACGAGGCCGCCGTGCCGTTGTGCACCACCAGCGGGTAGGTGACAAGGGTGAGCAGCTCGAAGAAGATCAGGAACGTCACCAGGTTCCCGGAGAAGGAGATGCCCACGGTGGCGGTGACGCACAGCGAGAAGAAGCCGAAGAACCGGGCCCGGTGCGGGCGGCCCTCCAGGTAGCCGATCGCGTAGATGGTGGTGAGCAACCACAGCAGCGAGCTCAGTCCGGCGAACAGCAGTGAGAGCGGCTCCACGCGCAGGACCAGGTCGAGACCCGGCAGGAGGGCGCTGCGCCATTCGGGCCGGGCGCCCGCGATGACGGCGGGCACCAGCGCCGCGACGATGAGCAACTTGACCGAGGCGCCGGTGATGTTGACCGTGGTGCGCGCTTTGGTGCGGGGTTCCGGGATGAGGAAGACGACGACGGCGACGAGAGCCGAGAGCGCGAGAGGGGCCACGGCGAGCAGGGACGACTCACCGACCCAGGACGGCGGGGTCATGCTCCACCTCCGTGGGTCATCCCCAGCACCGCCAGGTCGGCCAACGGCCCGGACACCCCGATCGCGAGGGCGGCGAGCAGGGCCGCGGCCAAGGGGATCAGGGTGGCGGCGCGCGGGACGGCTCTCGTGCCCGTTCCGCGGAGGTGGGCACCGGACGCCGGATCGGTACTGCGGCCCTCGTCGTCGTCCCCATCGTCGGCGTGGCCCCCATCACCGGCGCCGCCCGGGGTGGGCCGGTGGTCGCTCGACTCCCCCGACAGCAACGTCTGGACCGGTCGCAGCAGGTACATGGCCGCGACGAGGGTACCCGCCACGGCCACCGCGACCACCCACCACAATCCGGTGCCTACAGCGGCCATGAGCAGCTGCCATTTGCCGGCGAAACCCAGGCTGACGGGGAGCCCGGCCAGGCTCACGGCGGCGATCGCGATCGCCATCGTCACGACGGGCATCCGGGCGTCCTGATCGGTCATCGCCGCCAATCGGTCGGTGCCGAGTCGGTCCTTGATCACCCCGGCGGAGAGGAACAGCGACGACTTGGCCAAACCGTGCGCGAACGCCAGCAGTGCCACCGCGATCCACGCCGCCCGCTGCTGCTCGGGGCCGTCGGCGGCGGCGGACAGCGGGAAGTAGAGGAAGAGGTAGCCGACCTGCGAGACCGTGGAGTAGCCGACCAGTCGCTTGAAGCGCGGGGTGCGGATGGCGGACAGGCCGGCCCAGAGCACCGATCCGGCCGCCGCGATTCCCAAAACGGCGCCCACCACCGGGTCTGGGCCGGTGACCTCCGTCCACACCCGGAACAGGATGAAGAACGACGACTTGACCACCAGCGCGGACAGCAGCGGGCTCACGGCCCCGGGCGCGCCGGCGTGGGCGTCGGGCAGCCAGCCGTGCAGTGGGAAGAGCGCGGACTTGAAGGCCATTCCCGCCGCGGCGAGCGCGAGGATCACCGTCACGTGGACGCCGCCCGGGTCGCCGGCGGCCAGCCGCTCGCCCGCGAGTCGCAGGTCCAGCACCCCGGTCGCGGCGTAGACCATGGTCAGCGAGAGCAGGAACAGCAGCGACCCGGTGACGGTGACCA
>NZ_JAALEF010000424.1:0-3784 GCF_014145245.1 Dietzia sp. B44
TTCGGCGGCGGGGGCGGCCGCGCGCACCATCGAGGCCACGCACCCCGGCCGGTTCGTCCTGGGCCTGGGCGTGTCCCACGCCCCGCTGGTCGAACGGCACCGCGGGCACAACTACGGACGCCCGCTGTCGGCGATGCGCGAGTACCTCGACGCGCTCGACCGGACCCAGCCCATGGCGGCGGGGGAGGACACCATGCCGCCGGTGGTCCTGGCCGCCCTCGGCCCCAAGATGCTCGAACTCTCCCGCGACCGGACTGCCGGCGCGCACCCGTATCTGACCCTCCCCGAGCACACGGCGCGGGCGCGCGAGATCCTCGGTGGAACCGGGGAGGACGGACCGGCCCTGGTCGTGGAACACGCCGCGGTGGTCGCCGCCGGCGTGGAGGACGACGACGAGCTGTGGCGGTCGCGGGCCCGGGACCACCTGAACATCTACACCGGGCTACCCAACTACCGGAACTCGTGGACCCGCCAGGGCTTCGACGAGTCCGACTACGTCCGAGGCGGCAGCGACCGCCTCCAGTCGGCCATGGTGACCCGGGGGGTCGAGGCCACCCGGGCGCGGGTACAGGAACACCTGGACGCGGGCGCCTCGACGGTGCTCGTACAGGTGCTCGGGGAGAACATCCTGGTCCCGCCGGTCGAGGACTGGCGGCACGCGTACGAGGGCCTCCTGGGCTGACGGAACCCGGGGCGGGGTCAGCCGGTGTAGGCGACGGTGTCGACGACGACCGGTCCCGCCACGGCACCCCCGGTGGTGGTGAGCCGGTATTCGACTCGGCCGGATCCGGTGGGGATGATCGCGTCGTAGGGGTGCGCGATGGGGTCCGGGATCCCGAGGGAGATCCGTGGGTGGGGGATCTGCGCGACCTTCTGCCCGCTCGTGCCGGTGTCGAGGTTGCGCCAGGAGAGCGTGGCGGTCAGTGCGCACGGACCCACGCCGACGACCGCGAAGGCCCAGCTCACACTGGCCGACCCGGGATAGCCGTCACCTCGCAGTGAGGTGGACACGGCACCGGCGCACGCACCGGTGGGAGATCCACCCCAGGCGACCAGACGGTTCGGGGCGGGCAGGAGTTGGACGAGGGCCTCGGAGGAGTCCTGTGCGTTCGCGGTGGCCGGGGCCGCGAGGGCGGCGGCCAGTGCGACTGCCGTGGCGGCGAGGGTCGCGGTAGCGGTGGGTCGGCGGGTGGCCCGCCGGGTCATGCTGGTGGTGTTCACCTCTGCCATGCTCGCACCGGGTGATGTGGACCACAAGGGACCGGGGTCGAAAGTGAACACGTTCGACACCTGTCTGTAGTGTCCGACTAAAAGGTCTCCGAGAGGACACATCAATGGGCGGCAGGACGCGGGGCGGGGACGCCGTTCGGGCGGAGCAGAACGGACTGATCGTCGTCCTGGCCTTCGGCGGGATCGTCATGTCCCTCACGCAGACCCTGGTGATCCCGCTGCTGGGGATGCTGCCCGCCATCCTCGGCACCTCGGCGACCAACGCCGCGTGGGTCGTCACGGTGACCCTGCTCGCCGGAGCGGTGGCCGGCCCCATGATGGGTCGACTCGGCGATCTCTATCCCAAGAAGAACGTCCTGATCGGCGTCACCGCGGTGATGGTCGTCGGGTCGGTGCTGTGCGCCCTGGCCACCTCGCTGTGGCCGATGCTCATCGGGCGCGCGCTCCAGGGCGTGGGGATCGGCGTGATCCCGATCGGCATCGCGACGATGCGCGAGGTGCTGCCCGCCGTGCGACTCGGCCCGGCGATCGCCCTCATGAGCTCCTCGTTGGGGGTCGGTGGTGCGCTCGGGCTCCCGGCAGCTGCGGCGCTGGCCCAATACGGCTCCTGGCAGTGGATGTTCTGGGGTACGGCGGTGCTCGGCGTGGGGATCATCGCCATGATGGCCCTGCGCATCCGGTCGCTCCCGGCCGCCAAACCCGACGGGACCCTGGACCCGATCGGAGCCGTGGGACTCGCGGTGGGTCTGATCTCGCTCCTGCTGGCGGTGTCGAAGGGCGCGGACTGGGGCTGGCTCTCGGCGTTGACCCTCGGGCTGTTCGCGCTGGCTGCCGTCGCGTTTCCCGTGTGGGGCTGGTGGGTGCTGCGTCACCCGTCCCCGCTCATCGACCTGAGGGTGGCGGCTCGCCGACCGGTCCTGTTGACCAACATCGCCTCGATCCTCGTGGGCATGGGTCTGTACGCGCAGCTGCTCGTCATCCCCCAGATACTCCAGCTCCCGGTGGCCACCGGCCACGGGCTGGGGCAGTCGATGGTCGCCATGGGGCTGTGGATCGCGCCCGGCGGGTTGGCCATGATGGCCGTCTCCCCGATCAGCGGACGACTCATCACCACACGGGGTCCCAAGCCCACGCTCATCCTGGGATCGCTGGTCATCGCATCGGGGTACGCCTCCGCCATGTTCCTCATGGGCTCGACGTGGGGCGTCATGATCGCGGCCGTCATCACCAGCTCCGGCGTGGGTCTGGCCTACGGTGCCATGCCCGCCCTCATCATGTCGTCGGTGCCGCACTCCGAGATGGGGTCCGCCAACAGCGTCAACACCCTCATGCGGTCGATCGGCACCACCACGGCCGCGGCGGTACTCGGGGTGATCCTCACGCAGATGTCCGTGGACTTCGGGGGGTTGTTCGTGCCCACCGAGACCGGTTTCCGCGTGGGCCTGTTGCTCGGGTGCGGGGTCGCTCTGGCGGCTGCCGCGGTCGCCGCCATGATCCCGCCCCCGTGGGAGACGGAGGACTGACCCACGGCACCTCGGGACGCACCCCCCCGAGGCGTTGCAGGATCGTTACCTGATCCGCATATGTGTTCGATATAATCGAACACAGGAGCGATTCAGGTGAGGAGTAGCGATGATCTGCAGTGGCAGTGCGGCCGATGGCGTGGCCGCCGAACTCCTCGCCCCAGAGGTGCTGTTCGCCGAGAATCGCGCGGCCGCCGCGAGATGCCGGGGTGTCCATGCCCTCGTCGAGCACCACGAACGGCAGCTCGAGGCGCGACTGCAGGAGATGGGCCCGGGGGAGCCTGACTGGTCCAGGCTCGACCCCATCGATCACACCTGCCAGTCTCTGGTCGCCACGACCGGTGTGACGTACTCGCGGGCGAGTGACGTGGTCGGGTTGGCCGTGGACGTGCACGCCTGGGCCCCCGCGGTTCTGGATGCGATGGAATCGGGGCTGTTATGCGAGCGCATCGCGATGCTGCTGTGTAGCCGGATCAGGGACGTGGACCCCTCCCTCAGCCACGAGGTACAGGCCGCTGTCGTCGAGGACTATCTCAAGCGACTCCATAGGGGGGAGCGGCCCAACCGGAGGACGATCTCCCGGCACGCGGACAACGTCGTCGCGAAGATCGACCCGGAGGGCGAGGCCGAGCGCCGCCGTGACGCCGCCTTCGGTCGGGGCGTGCGATTTCGCAGAGAAGACCGCGGGATGTGCACCATGACAGCCCGTCTGCCCGCAGCTGCGGGGGCGGTTCTCGCGGAGCGAATCGACGCCTTCGCGGGAAAAGCGGCGCCAGGTGACCGCCGCACCCTCGCGCAGCGGCGCGCCGACGCGTTGGTGGCGATGGCCACCGGTGACCATGTCGTTGTGGACCCCGACGGCGGGTATCGCGGCACATCCGCCGCAGGATCTGCGGACCCGACGCCGGCTTCAGCCCGCGGCTCGGACGCGGCTCGGGGCGAGGGAAACGGCGCGCGCACGGGCGAGGCCGCCGGCAGCGGGGCCGGTGATGGTGACGGTGCCCCTGCTGCTGCGGAGGCTGCGGCGGGGA
>NZ_JAALEF010000424.1:3821-8253 GCF_014145245.1 Dietzia sp. B44
GCGGACGACCCCGTGCACGCACCGGTGAACGTCTCGCCGCTACTGCGTCCGCGCGTGACCGTGATCGCCAACGGAGTCGGAGCGCCTCAACTAGAGTTCGCCAGAACGGGAGAAGCAGCGCTCGAGACCCTGACCCGTCTGCTCGAGTCCGCGAAGGGCGCGACCTTCGAGCTCGTGGACACTCGACCCGGAACCCACGATGGCGGTGAGAGCGCCTATCGCTATCGGATTCCTCCAGACCTGGCGCGACGGGTCCGAATGAGAGACGGGACCTGTCGGCATCCCGGTTGCGCGGTGCCGGCGGAATCCTGCGACATAGATCATATTGTCCCCTTCAACCACTCCGATCCCTCGAGTGGCGGGCTGACCATCGAGAAGAACCTGATGTGCATGTGTCGGCGGCATCACCGGTACAAGACCTTCTCCGACGCCCACTATGAGTACCTCGACGGCGGGCGGATCAAGATCCGATTCGGCAGACATGTCCTGACCACAACTCCTACAGGCCCGCTGGCGCGGGCCCGCGGGTTCGTGACCGCCCCGGTGTCCCCGCGTCCCAACCGGCCACCCGGGAGGTCGCCGGGCGCCAGCTCCGAAGATGGCCCCGAGCGCAGCAGGCGGCGCGGCGATCACGACGACGACCCGCCCCCGTTCTGACGGGGGCCGGACCCCAGATCCCGGATCCCGGACCCCGCGCCCCGGGCGCTCTCTCTGCTAGTGGTTCTGCCGCCGGCTCAACTCTGCGCGCGGGCGATGATCTCCTCGGCGAGCTCAGCTGGGCGTTCCTCGGGTATCCAGTGGCTCGCACCGGACATCTCCACGAAGCGGTAGTCGGCGTCCACGTAGTGGGCGGTCCGCTCGGCGCCACCGCGGCCGAGTGCCGGGTCGTGATCGCTCCAGACGAAGGTCGTGGGCACGCGGACACGGGCGGTCGCCTTCCCGGGTGAGGCGAAGGGCAGCGCGCGGTACCACCCCAGTCCACCGGGAACGGCGCCGTCGGCGACCATCTCGCTGCGGTAGCGGGCGATCATCTCCGGCGTCATGCCCATCGTGGCGAGAGCGCGTTCCGCCGGGCCTCCGTCCGAAGTGAGCACCCGCTCGGGAACCCGCGGCAACTGGAAGAACCCGATGTACCAGGAGCGCAGCAGCTGGTCGGAGACGATCATCGCGCGGCGGAAGGCCGCCAGGTGGGGCACCGACACCGCGGTGAGCGACCGGACCCGGTCGGGATGCGCGGCGGCCACACCCCACGCCACGGCCGCGCCCCAGTCGTGGCCGACGACGTGGGCGGCGGGCAGGTTCGCGCTGTCGAGCAGGGCGAGGACGTCGCCCACCAACTCGGACAGTCGATATGCCCGCCGACCCCTGGGGCGGGCGGTGGAGCAGTAGCCACGCTGGTCCAGGACCAGCGTGCGGAACCCGGCCGCGTGGAGGAGGGGCACCACCGCGTCCCAGCTGCTCGTGCGCTGCGGGAATCCGTGGAGGAGCACCACGACCTCGCCGTCGGCCGGGCCGGAGTCGATGGCCCGGAAACGGAGGCGGCCGCGGGAGAACGTGATCTCCGCGGACCGCGGCGGCTCGGAACCCAGCGGCTCGGAACCCAGCGGTTCAGAGCTCAGCGATTCAGAACTCGGCGGAGTCTGGCCTGGGACGGTCGGATCAGCCACGGACGTATCCTCTCCGGACGGCCCGCTCGAGGATGCCCAGGGTCGCTTTGAGTGCGGACGCGTCCAGCACCGGCAGGATGCCGGAATCGCGCCACTTGGGATGGGCGTCGGACCAGTCGTAGTAGCTCACGACCTCTGTCAGCGGCCCGTCGAGGTCCCCGGCGCTGCCTCCGCCTCCGTCCGCAGTCCCGCTGGCGAGCTGCGTCAGGCGATACCCGTAGGTGTGACCGATCGGCGGCTTGATCTGGCCGTCGATGGTCCAGGCGATCTCCTCACCCGGCACGAACCGGGTGATGATGACGGTCACGTCGTACCGGCCGAGGTCGTAGTCGCCGAGCGATTCCCGGTCCATGTGCACGACGAACCGGTCACCCGAGGCCGTGACCGTCGAGCCCTCGGCCGACTGGAGCATCCCCGAGGAGTCGATGGCCACGTGACCGTCGGGGTCGCAGAGCACGGCGAACACCCGGTCCGCCGGCGCCGCGATGACCCGCCTGGCCTCGAGGCGTGTCCCGGGGGCGGCGTCGTCGGCCCCGGACGAGCTGGTCGATTCGCTGTCCGTCATGCCGTTGACGCTACCCCCGGGTATCAGCGCGGCGCTGCCATCAGCACCGCTCCGGCCTCACATCCGTGCCGCACTCAGATCCGTGCAGCCTTCAGATCTATGCCGCCTTGAGATCTGTGCCGCCTTCAGATCCGTGCGGGATCCGGCCGGTCCCACGCACGGTGGGTCGCCAGCAGCGGCTTGAGCGCGGGCAGGACTCCCGCCGCCTCGTCCACCACCACGACACCGGGGGTGTCGGCGGTCAGCCCGAAGTCGACGAACTGGTCGACGGGCGCGAGCGAGGCGATCGCCTTCTTGTGGCGGAACATCTCGCTGATCAGCACGTCCGTGTTCGCGTCGGCGGGCAGGTCCACCACGACCAGGGCGTCGAACTCGATGGACCGCTGGGTGCGGTAGGTGCGGGAGACCGTGACCGTCTCGGCATCGTCCGCATCGCTTCCACCGAGCGTGCCGCCGGTCGGGGCGATGACCAGCGGGACCATGTCGTCGTCGAACACCGCCTGCTCCAGTGCCTTGACCGCGGCGACGTCGGAGGCCTCGGTGACGAGGATCCCGATGAGGCGCCCGTCAGACGGCCACTCCCGCCCGATCTGGGACAGCGCGGGGCTGGTGACGACCTCGGCCACCGGGACCTTGGCGGGCGCGGGCAGACCGAGGCCGGTGGCGACGGTGACCGCGAGGTCGTGGTCGATCCGGGCCAGCTGCTCGACCTGCCGGGTCTTGATGTTCTCCTCGTAGCACTTGCCCAGCTCGAAGGTGTACGCGCCGGCGATGTGCTCCTTCTCGACCTCGGTCATGCTGTTGTAGAACAGGGTCGCCTGCGAGTAGTGGTCGTCGAAGGTGGCCGGCGCGTCCCGGACCACCTGCGCGTCGGCGATGTGCTGCGCCACCTCGACCAGGGCACCGTCGTCGGCGCCGGCCAGGAACGGGCACCCGCCGTCGAGGCTGTTGGGCTTGTACGGCGCGACCCCCACGTGGTCGGCGGTCTGGTGCATGCCGTCCCGCAGCATGTCGTTGACCGGGGCGTGCGGGCGGTTGATCGGCAGCTGCCCGAAGTTCGGTCCACCCAGCCGCGAGATCTGGGTGTCGAGGTAGGAGAACAGCCGGCCCTGGAGGAGCGGGTCGTTGGTCACGTCGATCCCGGGCACGAGGTGGCCCGGGTGGAACGCGATCTGCTCCGTCTCCGCGAAGTAGTTCTTGGGGTTGGCGTTGAGCGTCATGGTGCCGATCACCTGGACCGGCGCGAGCTCCTCCGGGACGAACTTGGTCGGGTCGAGCAGGTCGATGCCGTGGAACATCTCGCTCACCCCGTCGGAGTCCACCGTGTCCGGGAAGACCTGGATGCCCAGGTCCCACTTGGGGAACGCGCCGGCCTCGATGGCATCGGCGAGATCGCGGCGGTGCAGGTCCGGATCCATGCCGGCCGCGATCTGGGCCTCCTCCCACACCAGCGAGTGCACGCCGAGGTGAGGCTTCCAGTGGAACTTGACCAGGTTCGTCTCGCCGGCGGCGTTGATCAGCCGGAAGGTGTGGACGCCGAAGCCCTCCATCATCCGGTAGGAGCGGGGGATGCCGCGGTCGGACATGTTCCACATCGCGTGCGCCTGGCCCTCGGTGTGGAGCGAGACGAAGTCCCAGAACGTGTCGTGCGCGCTCTGGGCCTGCGGGATCTCACGGTCCGGGTGCGGCTTGCCGGCGTGGATGACGTCCGGGAACTTGATGGCGTCCTGGATGAAGAACACCGGGATGTTGTTGCCGACCAGGTCCCAGGTCCCCTCCTCGGAGTAGAACTTGGTGGCGAACCCGCGGGTGTCCCGCACGGTGTCGGCGGAACCGCGTGACCCGAGGACGGTGGAGAATCGGACGAAGACCTCGGTCTGCGCACCTTCCGCGAACACTCCGGCGCGGCACACGCTCGCCGCCGCGCCGTTGGCCTCGAAGACCCCGTGGGCGCCGGCGCCGCGGGCGTGGACGACGCGCTCCGGGATCCGCTCGTGGTCGAAGTGGGTGATCTTCTCCCGCAGGTGGTGATCCTGCAGCAGGGTCGGGCCGCGGCGCCCCGCCTTCTGGGAGTGATCGGTCTCGGACAGTCGTGCGCCCTGCGCGGTGGTGAGGAACTCGCCCTGCTGGCGGGCGGCGTCCTCGGTGTCGGCGGACTCGGCACCGGTGGGGCTGAACGGCGTGGCGCCCTTCTGGTCCG
>NZ_JAALEF010000425.1:0-3824 GCF_014145245.1 Dietzia sp. B44
GGGTCCCGGACGGCGGCGGCCGAGGCCCGACCGGGCCAGTCCACGACGGGATCCGATGCCGGCCCTGCGACGAGGTCGTCGACGAGCTCGCCCAGCGCCTCGGCAGCCCCCGCCGCGATCTCGGTGGCCAGGGCGTCCACCGACTCGAAGTGCCGGTAGAACGCGGTGGGGACGATGCCCGCCTCGCGTGCGAGCTCGCGGACGACCAGGCCGGAGAATCCCCGCGTGGCCACCGCGTGGCGGCCCGCGGCAACGATGAGTGCACGTGTGTGCCGCTTCTGCTCCGCCCGGGTACCTGGTGTCGCCACGCCCGTGATGCTATCGCCTGAGGCCTGCATCCGCATGTGGGGAACCCCCCGTCGGAGTGTGACCCACGTGACAGCGGCGGGCCCCTTTCCATTTGAGAGAACGTATGTACACTCAAACTCGTCCGGTGGTCGAACCGGCCGGATACGCCCCCGTGGTGCAGCCGCGACCGTGAGGTCGGGACCGCACATCACGGCAGTAGGCCGCGTCCGACGGCGCACGACCACACCGACCACTACCTTCCGGAGGTCCTCATGACCGCCCCGACCATCAGCCGACTCTTCTCCCGCGGGATCACCCGCACCCTGCTCACCCCGCACCCGGTGGAGCACTACGTCCGCTCACTCGGAGTGAGCTGGTCCGACGACCCGACCGGCGCGACGGTCGTCGCCGTCGACCGGCCCGTCTCCGACGTCACCGTCATCACGCTCCGGCTCCCGGCCGGGGCCGACCGGCCCGCCCCCGGAGCCGCTCTCGAGATCGGCGTGGTGGTCGACGGCGTCGTCCACCGCCGTCACTACTCCCCGGTGGACTCCGCCGCGCGGTCCGACGGCCTGGCGACGATCGCCGTCCGCCGGCATCCGGGGGGCGTGGTCTCCGAACACCTGTGGTCCGAGGCCGCTCCCGGGATGCGACTGCTCCTCGGGAACCCCGTCGGGGAGGTCACCCTCCCGGACGCACGCCCGACCGACGTGCTGTTGGTCAGCGGCGGCAGCGGCATCACCCCGATGCTCTCCATCGCCTCCACCCTCGCCGGGGAGGGCCACTGCGGGGAGGGGGCCACCGGCCGTGTCGCGTGGCTCCACTACGCCCGCCGGGTCGAGGACGTGCCGTTCCGCGACCGGATCCGCGAACTCTCGCGCGCCGGTGTCGAGGTCCGGGTGGTCCCCACCGTGGCACCGGACCCGTCAGACACCTCGGGCCACCCGGACCCGTCAGTCACCTCCGACCCGTCGTCGCGGGACCTGGTCGGCCACCTGACAGAGGGCCACCTCGACGAGGTGGCACCGTGGCACTCCGACGCCACCGTCTTCCTCTGTGGACCCGACGGCCTGGCCGACGGCCTGTCGGACGTCCTCGGAGCGGAGCGCTACGGGGACGTCCTCCGCGAGCGCTTCACCGCCTCCAACGGACCCGTGCCCGAGGGCGACGGCGGGACCGTCACCCACGTCAGGAGCGGTGTCGCCGCCCACAACTCCGGCACCACGCTGCTGGAGGGCGCGGAGGCCGCGGGGCTGTCCCCGAAGCACGGCTGCCGGATGGGCATCTGCCACACCTGCACCGCCGTCCGGGTCTCCGGCGCGACCCGCGACCTCAGGACGGGCGAGGTCGACACCGAGCCCGGTTGCCTGGTCCAGATCTGTGTCTCCGCGCCCGTGGGCGACGTCGAGATCGAGCTCTAGACCCCCCGACACCGTCACAACCCGACCCGTACCCACCGGAACGACCGGAAGGACTCCCGTCATGACCCTCCTGCAGCTCCCCACCATCCGCTCCACGAAGCCCAAGACCTCCAAGCCGAAAGCCACCGCCCCCGAGCCCGTGGTCCTGTCCGCCGAGTCGGTGGAGATCATCGGCGGTGAACTCGACGCCATCCGCGACCGCGTGGTGGCCGACCTGGGCACCGCCGACCGCGACTACATCCTCCGGGTGGTCCGCATGCAGCGTCGACTCGAGCTGACCGGGCGCGCCCTGATGTTCCTCGGCTTCCTGCCGCCCGCGTGGCTCGCAGGGGTGGCCGCGCTGAGCGCCTCCAAGATCCTCGACAACATGGAGATCGGCCACAACGTCATGCACGGCCAGTACGACTGGATGCGCGACGACATGCTCCATTCGTCCAGCTTCGAGTGGGACAACGTGTGCCCGTCCGACCAGTGGCGGCACTCGCACAACTACATGCACCACACGCACACCAACATCCTCGATCTCGACCGCGACATCGGATACGGCATCCTGCGCATGGAGTACGAGCAGAAGTGGACCCCGCTGCGCCTGGGTAACCCGCTGTACGCGTTCGGACTCATGATGGCGTTCGAGTGGGGCGTCATGCTCCACGACCTGGAGTACGACAACGTGCTCAAGGGCAAGCGCAAGTGGTCGGACGTCAAGGGCCTGCTCGCCGGCTGGTGGGGCAAGATGCGAGGTCAGGTCGCCAAGGACTACATCGTCCACCCGGCACTCACCGGGCCACTGTTCCCGCTCACCTTCGCCGGGAACCTCACCGCCAACCTCGTCCGCAACGTCTGGGCGTTCTCGGTGATCTTCTGCGGGCACTTCCCCTCCGGCGCCCAGGTCTTCACCCAGGAGGAGACGGCCGAGGAGACCCGTGGCGAGTGGTATGTGCGCCAGATGCTCGGCTCGGCCAACATCTCGGGCAGCCCGTTCATGCACCTGGCCACCGGCAACCTCTCGCACCAGATCGAGCACCACCTCTTCCCCGATCTGCCCGCTCACCGCTACCCGGAGATCGCCGAGGAGGTCCGAGCGATCTGCGAGGAGCACGGCCTTCCCTACACGACCGGCCCGTTGTGGAAGCAGGTGGCCAATGTCTGGGCCAAGATGTTCCGGTTGGCCCTGCCGCTGCCGCCCACCCCGGCGGACACGCCGGCCGTGCTCATCGAGCGCAGGAAGGTGACACCCGCGGCCTGAGCCGGGGTACCTTCGTGGACACCACTGACGAAGGGAGCGGATCCGATGAGCGACTTCGAGCGCAACAAGGACCAGGTCCAGGCAGGTGTCCAGGCGGGGGCGTCCCTCGTCGGCCGGATCGCCGTCATCATCACCGACGCGGTCGGTTCCATCGCCAAGGAGGTCGGCGACTTCGTCACCGACGGGATCGAGATGAGGGAGGCGGCCCGGACCGCCCGCCTCGACGAGCGCAAGCGCTCCCCCGCGATCGACCTGGACGGTATCGAGGACGGCGACCTCAACGGTTGAGGCCGCTGGTGACCCGATGACCGTGGCCGGTGGGTCCTCCCCCCGGCCACGGTGGCAGGATCGCTCGATGTGACGATCATCGCCGCCGCGGACGGCTCCGCTCTCGGTAACCCCGGCCCGGCCGGATGGGCCTGGTACATCGACGAATCGCGGTGGCGATGCGGCGGTTGGACACGGGGCACCAACAACCAGGGAGAGCTCACCGCGGTCCTGGACCTTCTACGTCAGACCGCGCACTCCCCCGAGCCGCTGCACATCCTGTGCGACTCGCAGTACGTCATCAACTCGGTGACAAAGTGGATGGCCGGGTGGAAGCGCAAGGGCTGGAAGAAGGCCGACGGGAAGCCCGTCCTCAACGTCGAGGTCATGAAGGCGCTCGACGAGGCGATGAAGGGCCGCGAGGTCACCTTCGAGTGGGTCAAGGGTCACGCAGGACACGAGCTCAACGAGAAGGCGGACGTCCTGGCGAACGGGGCCGCCAAGGCCTGGGCGTCGGGTCGGGAGCCCGCGTCCGGCCCCGGGTTCCCGGGAGCTCGGTCGGTCGGTGCGGGTGGCGACCCGGCCGTCCCCCCCGCGGTCAA
>NZ_JAALEF010000426.1:0-10814 GCF_014145245.1 Dietzia sp. B44
GCCCAGCCGCGAGCGGGACCGGCCGGTGCCCGCCTCAGCCCGCTCCGGCCGGGTGGGTTCGACCGCGCATCCGGAGGCCCACCGGCTCACCACGCGGACCGACCTCTCGGACACCGTGCTGGGCCCGCGGAACTACACGCCTCGGCGGATCGGGCTCCTCGCCGTCGTCGCCATCATTCTTTTGGTGACGGTGTCGTTCCCCCTGCGCAATCACTACCAGTTCCTCTCGGACGAGAAGGCGGTGGCGCAGGAGCGGGCCGCGCTGCAGGCCACGATCGCCGAGCTCGAGGCCGAGGAGCAGTTGCTCGCCGATCCGGCGTACATCGAGCAGCAGGCCCGGATCCGCTTCGGTGCCGTCAAGCCGGGGGAGACCCCGTACCGGGTGAGCCCGGTGGATCCGGTGGAGCAGGCGGCGGCCGAGCAGCGGGCGGCCGAGTTGGCGGCGCTGCCGTGGCAGACGCGGGTGTGGGATTCCATCTCCGTGCCCGCCGATCCCATCTTCCCAGAGAACTCGAGTCTCCCGGGGGGCACGTCGGTCCTCGAGGGCACCAGCATCCCCGGCGGCCCCGACACCCCGGCCGTTCCGGTGGACCCAGAGCTCGGGAACCTCGACATCGACAACCCGGGCGCCGCCCCGCAACCCCAACCACAGGAGGACCCCCCAGCGTGAGCGCCGAACACAGCGTGTCCAGTGACGATCTCGAGGCGATCGAGGCCCAGCTGGGCCGGCGGCCGCGCGGGGTGCTGGAGGTGTCCTACCGCAGTCCCGACGGCAGGCCCGGGGTGGTCAAGACCGCGCCGCGGTTGGAGGACGGCACCCCGTTCCCGACGCTGTACTACCTCACCGATCCGCGGCTCACCGCCGAGGCGAGTCGGCAGGAATCCGCGGGGATCATGAGGGGGATGACGACGAGGTTGACCGCCGACCCCGAGATGGCCCTCAACTACACCCAGGCTCATGAGCGGTATCTGTCCCAGCGCAACGAGATCGAGGACCTCGGGACGGACTTCTCCGGTGGCGGGATGCCCGAGCGGGTCAAGTGCCTCCACGTATTGATGGCGTACGCGCTGGCCGAGGGGCCCGGCGTGGTGTGGCTGGGCGATGAGTCCGTGGCCCTGGCTTGCGAGGCCGGCCTGCGCGGCAACGCGCTGCCCGAGGACTGGCCCACTCCCAAGGAGTTGGGCGTGCCCGACTATTACGCGCAGGAGCAGGAGTGACCGCGACTGCTACCGATGGCACTGTCCGGGGCGGGCCTGTTCGCGTCGGCGCTGTGGACTGCGGAACCAACTCCATCCGCCTGCTCGTCGCCGAGGGCGTACCTGGCCAGCCCGGGCTCACGGACGTCCACCGCGAGATGCGGATCATCCGGCTGGGCGAGGGCGTGGACGCCACCGGCAGGCTCTCGCCCGAAGCGATCTCCCGGTGCCGCACCGCGCTCACCGACTACGCGGCCACCATGGCTGAGCTCGGTGTGCAGTCGGTGCGGATGGTCGCCACTTCAGCCACCCGCGATGCCAGCAATAAAGACCAATTCTTCGGTATGACCGCCGAGGTGCTCGGTGAGCACTTCCCGAGCGCGCAGGCCGAGGTGATCAGTGGGCAGACCGAGGCCGAGCTGACCTTCGCCGGCGGAGTGACCGACCTCGACCCGACCGACGGACCGTTCGTGGTGACTGACCTCGGCGGTGGGTCGACGGAGATCGTGGTGGGCGAGCTACTTGACGGAGAGGTCCGGATCCTCGGAGCCCGCAGCCTCGACGTGGGCTGCGTGCGCCTCACCGAGCGGGTGCTCCACTCGGACCCGCCCACCGCAGCTGAGATCGCTGAGGCCCGCACCGTGATCGCCGACGCCCTGGCCGAGGCCGGCGACGTGCCAGTCGGCCGGGCCGCTCGCTGGGTGGGCGTGGCCGGCACGTTCACGACGCTTTCAGCGTTGGCGCAGGGGCTGGGGAAGTACGACCCCGAGCGGATCCACGGCAGCGTGATCCCGCTCGATCGTATGCGCGAGGTCTGCGACCGGTTGGTTGCCTCGTCGGTGACGGAGCGCCGCAGTCTGGGACCGATGCACCCGGGCCGCGCGGACGTGATCGGCGGGGGTTCCCTCGTGGTCCAGGCGCTGTGTGATGTGATGGCAGAGCGCGTGGGGTTGTCGGAGCTCACGGTGAGTGAGAAGGACATCCTGGACGGCATCGCGATGTCGGTGCTGACCCGCCTGGCCAGCTAGTTCGGCCTGGCGCGCTGTGCGCCACCCGGCCCCGCCCCGGCGGGGTCGACAGGCCCCCATAGCCCAATTGGCAGAGGCAGACGGCTTAAAACCGTTTCAGTGTCGGTTCGAGTCCGACTGGGGGTACCGTTGCGACCTAGAAGTATTTCGCGAGATAAGCCCGAAGTTCTGGGTCGCAGACATAGACATAGGTTCCGAGCATCCCTCGAGTGAGCAAGACGGCGTAGATGTTCTGTATGTAGCGGACAAGTTCGTCGTTGGTGAACTTGCGCTGCTTGTTTCTCTGGATGCTTTTTCCGTCGAAGAACTGTGCTCGGTCAAACTTCATTTCTCCGGACTGCGGGGAGTAAGTAAGGTCCGGTCCGATGATGACGCCCGCGTAATTGAGGTCGTAACCCTGGATAGTGTGTATAGATCCAATCTCATCAATGGAGTTCGCGCTATTTACCCAATCGACGTCCGTTTGATTCCACCGAAATTTGGATCCGTCGATCACGATGTCATAGGCAGACTTATCGTTCTTTGACTGCCACTGCCACGCGTACCCGGCTAGGAATCGGGATAACCCCACTTCCTTTTCGCGAGTTCGAATCGCGCTTACAAAATCTCCAAAATCGGAGAATAGCCGAAGTTCGTAGCCTTCGAAGTGCTGCCGCGCGGGCTGTTCGTTCGAAAGCACTCGCCTGATGTATCCGACATAGTCCTGGTCAGACTTGACGCGCATCTGGGATGAAAGGCGGTACGAGCGGGTCTCAATATCGATCGAATCGACCAAGGCGTCCAGCGACGCCTTGGAAACATCCATTGTTCTTACGCTTTGCGCTGAATCAAGCAGGTAGATCTGATGCCTGCTTTGCTGATTGATCCAGTCAAGCTGAGTGTATTTAGGGTCGTCTTCTCCAAAGAGCTTTTCGTTAATCTCTCGAAACTCGATGTTCTTCATCGCAGAGGGCATGTTCGCACGTTGGCTGAGTCGATGGGTTTCATCGACAATCAGCAGGTCGTACTCGGACTCACTTTGTCCGACTTGGAATGGTGTGAGTACTGCGATAGGCGAAAGTCCCGGAGTCTTCTTGAAAACTTCTTGAATAGATTTTCGAAGTGACTGTTGCGGCACGACGAGGCCGATCTGGAAATTCTTGAGAAGCTCAGGGAAGCCCGGCGCGAAGAACTCGCTGAGGAGGGAGTCGCCTTCGGGCTGTTCGGTTTCTTCTGTGCTCTGGATGTCGGACAGGAGCTTCATGAGATAGATGGCGATGACCGTTTTTCCGGTTCCGGGGTTTCCGTGAATCAGGATCCGACTTTCCCGATCGTTTTCGAGATCCTCGAAGAGTCCGCTGAGGATGTCCTCGACCGTGATGGTCTGTTCTTGATTCAGCGCCTTGAAAGGCGAGAGTTTGAAAAGGTCAGTATTCTCAATTTCGGCTACTGTGCGAGTGAAGATACCCTCCGAGCGGAGCTCTTCGAAAATCTGGTCAAATTTCTCTTGATATCCAGGGCGTCCGTAGTAATCGGCATTAGTGATCCCGTCATTTCTGTTGAGGATCTTGAATTTTCCATCGCCAGCGGCCAACCGAATCAGATAACTTTCCAGGTCGAGGCATACCGACTTATTGAAAGTTTCGTCGATGATCACTCGGGCGTGATTCAGCTGGTGTTTTTTGCCGGAGTCAATGTGCTGACGTAGGCGGCCGGACCCATTTATCGATTCACCAATGTAGATTTCAGACTGGCCGTCAAGGGTATAGACGACCGGCCAGTTCTTATGCCGTGGGTCTGTATCGGCCCACACGCTCACCGCGTCAGGGTCAAAGGCGAACTTGTCGATCCTAAAGCCTGTCATACTTGTCGCTGCGTCCTCTGGCGGTTGCGGTGGGGTACTTTTCTCGGGTGATAGCGAGCTTTTCCAAAACTAACCGCTCGGGGGATTCTCCGAGACGATCTGCCAAGAGGTAGGCATATGTAAGCACATCTGCGAGTTCAAGACGCACCTCCGTTATGTCGTAGTCGTCGGACCACTGGAAACACTCTAGTAGCTCTGCTGCTTCGATCGATACCGACTTTGCTAGGTTTGCGGGAGAGTGAAACTGCGCCCAGTCTCGCTCCGCTACGAACAGACGTAGCTCGTCCCGTACGTGCCGTTGAGGAGAATCCATGTGACCATCTTGACAGCGCGGCGTTGATGGCGCGCGGTGTCTTCGCGAAAGGCTGTGGAATGGGATGAGTATTTGGAGGCTTGGGGGCCACCGGATATTGCGTTTGGGGGCCAGCAGTATTGCCGCTGGGGGCCGGTGATCGCGTCTGTGGGGACCACCGGCCCCATCTCGGGGATTACTTACTGACTCCCGGCGGCGGCCGCATGCTCGCGCATGTTGTGGGTGCCGGTGTCGATCCAGATCGTGTTGTGCACGATGCGGTCCATGACCGCGTCGGCATGAACTCCGGAGCCGAGGCGCTGGTGCCAGTCCTTCTTGGGGTACTGGGTGCAGAAGACTGTGGACCCGGTGTCGTAGCGCCGCTCAAGGAGCTCGAGGAGCATTCTGCTGATCGTCTCGTCGGGGTGGTCGAGGAGCCATTCGTCGATCACCAGCAGGGAGAACGCGGCGTACTTCTTCAGGAATTTGTTCTGGCCCTGGGGTCGGTCTTTGGCCAGGGCCCAGGCTTCTTCGAGGTCGGGCATCCGGATGTAGTGCGCCCGGAAACGGTGCTGGCAGGCCTGCTTGGCCAGGGCGCAGCCGAGGTAGGACTTTCCCGACCCGGTGAACCCCTGAAAGACGACGTTCTGCTGTCTCTGAATGAACGAGCAGGTGGCCAGCTGCGCGAGGACGGCTCGGTCCAGGCCGCGCTCCTCGACCAGGTCCACGCGCCGCAGATCGGCTGCCGGGTAGCGCAGGTTGGACCGGCGGATGAGTCCGTCGATCTTGGAGTGGTTGAAGCTCTCGTGGGCGTGGTCGACGACCAGTTGCAGGCGCTCGGCGAAGCTCATGCCGAGAACGTGGTCGTCGTGTTGCGCTTCGATCGCCTCGAGCAGTGGCTGGGCGCCCATCTCGCGGAGCTTGCGCTTGGTCTCGGAGTCGATGCTGCTCATTGGGTGCTCCTGGCGTAGTAGTCGGCGCCGCGGACGTACCCGCCGGCCTGTTCGGGATTCGTGCGTGGCGGTAGGGCGGCGGTCTTGTCTTGGCCGGTGGCCAGGATGGGGTGGATGTGCGCGTAGCGGGGTGAGCGCACGGGCCCGGTCAGCGCCAGCGCGCACGCAGCTTCGACCCGCTCGGCTGAGAACCGCCGCGAAAGGCGTAGCACCGCCAGGGCGGCGTCGAGGCCCTGTTCGTCGATGGGCACGGATTCGAAGATCCGGTTGATCACGATGACCGCCGCTGGCCCCACCCGCTCGGCCCACGCCCGTACCCGGGGCGCATCCCACTGCTGGTACTGGCGGCCGGCGGGCAGGTCGGCATCGTTGGTGCGGTACTGACCTGCAGCCTGCTCGGGAAGCAGAAGGTGGCTGGAGATCCGCTCGGTGCCGCGGTAGATCTCCAGCGTGCGGGCGGTGATCCGCACATCGACCTTGGTGCCGATGTGGGCCAGCGGGGCGGAGTAGAAGTTCCGCTCGAACACCACGTGTCCGTTGCGGCCGACCCGGCGGCCGTAGAGCCACCGGCTGATCTCGAACGCCACCGCCGGCAGCGGCGTGAGTAGCGGCCGCTCCTCGGCGGTGAACACGCTCAGTCTCGAGCCGGGGCGTTTCTAGAACGCCTCGCGGTTGTAGGCGTCCATCCGCTCACCGATCGCCTCGGCCAGTTCGGGCACCGTGTGAAACGTCCGGTCCCGCAGGCCGGCGATCACCCAGGTCGCCACGTGCGCCACGGTGTTCTCGGCCCCAGATTTGTCTTTTGGCCGGCGTATCCGCCCTGGTAGAACGGCTGCTGAATAATGAGCGGCCATCTCCCGGTAGGCGTCGTTCAGGACGATCTCACCATCGCGCGGGTGCTTGACGACGCCGGTTTTGAGGTTGTCGCACACGATCCGCGGTACCGACCCGCCGAAGTTCTCGAACATCGCCACGTGAGCCCGAAGCCACGCGTCCTGCTGCATGTCGGTGCTGGGCCAGACGAACGCGTACCGGCTGAACGGCAGGCACGCCACGAACAGGTACACCTTTCGCGTCGCCCCGGTGACCGGGTCGGTGAGCTCCATCGTGGGGCCGGACCAGTCGACCTCGACCGTCTGGCCGGCCTTGTGCCCGACGCGGGAGGCGGCGCCGGTGACCATCACGTGTCGCTGGTAGGTCTTGCACCACCGGTCGTATCCCATGGCCGGCGCTTTCGCGTGGGCGCAGCGGTCGGTGTACTCGCCGTGCAGCAGTTTGAGCGTGACCCCGACCCGGGCCATCTCGCGGTGGACCTGTTCCCAGTCGGGCTGGGCGAACACGCTCTCGTGCTCCCCGCGGCCCGGGAACAGGCGGGCGTACACCTGCTCATCGGTGAGTTCGGCGACGTCGTCCCAGCTCGTCTCGGTCGCATCGGCGGCCTCCAGCACCGCCGCGATGCTCTTGCGGGACATGCCCTGCGAGGCGGCGATCGCCCTGCCTGACAAGCCTTCGGCGCGAAGCTGCAACACGAGCTTCGCCCTGATCTTCCGTACAGTCACGGATTGCTCCTTCCGCCACGCGCCCTATACACGCGGCGGAAGGAGCCTAGAAGCAGGTGGCCCCCACAGGCGCTACTGCTGGCCCCCAAGCGCAATATTCGCGACCCCGGGCACTGGCCCCCGGAGGCAATACCGGTGGACCCCAGTGAGACGAATATTCAATCGACGGAACCGACCTAGGCGAAACCGCGAACACTCTCTCGTTCGCCTTCGAGGGCAAGGAACCCTCCATCGATCTCAGCGACGACAACGCCGAGGCTTTTCGCCAGATCATTGCGCCGTACATCGAGGCTGGCCACCGAGTGACCGGGAGAAACACCAAGGCCGCAAGAAAAACCTCCGCGAAGACCTCGTCCGCAAACACTAAAGCTATTCGCGAATGGGCCCAGGCCAACGGCTACGACGTCTCCAACCGCGGACGCATCCCCGCCGACGTCCTGCAGGCGTACACCGCGGCCAATTAGCGATACAGCGGGACGAAGGACGGCTCAACACGACCATTTACCAGGCAATATGTTTACGCCGATAACTTACGTTATGACAAGTAGACGATGCCGAGTTGTGAATCTCGCGAACTCGACCGCTCCCCGAACTGCTCGCACGTTCGTCCGGTCTCGCACTGGCAACTCGGCACCTCAGAACTCGGCACTTCATCAGCAGGCGCGGTGGGCGCGACTGGTGGAGCTGCTCGGTCTGAGGCTGTGCGCGATTCCGTTGCCCCCTGTGTGGGCGTGGTCGGAGACATTCCGAAAGCCGACCTTCTTGCCCCACACGGGCATATCGCCGTCTGGCGGGTTCGCCTGCGACAGATAGGCAACGGCGTGCCACAGGATCTCGTTTTCTTGCCCCTAAGAGTGGAGTCCACTGTGGCCGTCACGCGGCAACTATTCTCGACTGCGGCTGCTCGCGGCATCGTCCGGCCTCGAAGCCAGCGACTTACCATGACCAAGGTCATTGCGGCGTTCCTTGCGGTGCCAATGTCTCGGTGACGCGAACACTCAGTTCCGGCTTGTCGTCGCCTTCGGTGTGAGTGAACGTCCCAAGATGGGACCACATCGAGTCCACGAGCGGCTGGAGGAACAAACGGCCCAGCTGAGTGACGATGACGTCGACCACCTGAACAGCATCGGCGCGGACCCTAGACGCCGCACCAGACTGCCGCATAGCTATCACTTCCCGGTGTGTCAGCTCGGTGAGCCGTTCGAGTAACTCACCTCGCTGACCGCCGGGATCTAGCAACGCGCGGCGCAGGTAGTTCACCACCTCGGGACGCCTGACCAGCATGTCGGCAACCGCCTCGTTGCGGATCCGGGCGATGTCGGCGCCTGGGACGTCCACGGGCGCCGAGGCAAGTGCGGTAGCGAAATGCTCTACGACCAGTCGCTCGACCGCCCCGCGCAGGCCGTCCTTCGTGCCGTAGTGATGGACCACGAGACCCACCGTCACCCCGGCCGCGGTCGCCACGGTTCGCAACGAAGTGCCGTCCTCGCCGTTGGCGGCGTAGAGATCCAGTGCGGCGTTGCGGATGCGCGCCTTGGCAGTGAGATCCTGGCCCGCGGCGCCTGGTGCGGAACGATTCACGCGGTTCCCCTTCAGTTGCGGTCGAGCCTACGGACCCCAAACTAGACTATACGTCGGTACCGCATACTGTATGTTCGTACAGTACATGGTGTCCCGGCTCAGTCGGCCTTGTCGACCTGACTATCGTGCCGTCGGCAGCCAGTTGCTCAGGCCACCCGCATCGGGCCTCAGGGCCCCTTGGACGTCCCGGTCGAGGTTGGGTCACGGGTCGGACGTGCGGGTGTCGGCGATATCTCCGTCGCCATGAGCAGAGGTGTCACACCCAGCACAACTTCATCGACAGGAAGGTCTGGACATGGACACATTTCGCGACAAGGCCGGCGGGCCGATAGGTACCGATATCGACACCTGGGTGCGCTCGTTTACGCGCATGGAATCCGGTTCCTCCGAGCTTCCTCCCCACCACCCCAACTGCCTTGGCTGTGGACCAGAGAACCCGAATGGTCACTTCCTCTCGGTACGGCGTGACGGAGACGGCGTCGTCGCACACCACCAGTTCGACCAGCGCCACGTCGGGGCACCCGGCATTGCACACGGCGGCGCGGTAGCGACCGTGATTGACGACCTCTTCGGCTTCTTGCTCTATTCGGTCGGCGAGCTCGCCGTGACGCGCCGTCTCGAGCTCGAGTATCTTGCGCCAGCACTACTCGACACCCCGTACATCCTGCGCGCTGCAGTTCGGTCTCGCGATGGCCGGAAATTGGACCTCACGTCCACGATGGAGGATGCAGAGGGCCGCACTGTTATTACTGCCACTGCCCTGTTCATCGTGGTCGAGGTTGAACACTTTTTGCAGTCACAGAGAAACTCGAGGGCTTAGGCCAAACTCACCGCCGCGAGCACCAGGCCCGAATACGTCGAGGATGTCGGCGGAGCCTGAAGATATTGAACGCCACGCCCAAAGAACGGGCGAAGCGGAAGGCACCGTGCATCGCCAGTTGCCCTGTACGAGTCAACCAAGAGGCAGCGCTACCTACGACGGAACCCCGTCGGCGGGTGGCCGGTCCAGTGCTTGAAAGCGTGTGAAAAGCTGGCGAGGTCGCTGTAACCGAGGTCCGTGGCGATCTCGCTCGCGGACACAGATCCGTCCAGTAAACGAAGAATCGCGTACTCACGAATGACCGACTGGCGCAGTCCGCGATAGGTCATCCCTTCCTCAGAGAGGCGCCGCTTAAGTGTGCTCGTAGAGATGGAGAGTTCGTCTGCAATCCACTGACTTCCACAATCTGCGGGACGCTTCTCTATCAGACGTCTCACCTTGTCCGAATACGAGGCGATTTTACTCCGCTCGTCGAGCCTTCGCTGCAAGTCACCGCTAGCGAGTCGATACGCCACGGGGTCAGAGAACCGGCAGACGTGATTGACCGCGTCAACGGGAAAATGCAGAATGGACAGTGAAGCGTCAAATACCAGGCGACCAGCTAACCAATCCTGATCCACGGGCAGACCTTCCGGAGCGGGCCAACCCAGTGAGAGTGTGATGTCTGGTGCATCGCCAACGAGTATATTCAGCAGCCTCAGCAGGACCGCACCACAGTAGGTGACCACTAGGGAGTCTAGGACTCGATCGCCCGTCTGCCCATTGAGCGCGACAGACACTCCGTGTCCACCTGCGTAGAACTGCGCACTCAGGGCTGGGGTTATTAGCGGCAGGTAGGCAAGCAATTCCAATATCTCGCCTGCGGAACCTGCGCTTACTAGTGGGACGCTTAATGGTCCGAAGGACGTCAGATGAGCATGCTGGGCGAACGCCAAACCGAGGGTCGTTGCTTGGTCGACGTCGAGGTCGGGCAAGGCTTCCCTGATCCACCGCAGGGGAACTTGGGCGTTGATGGCAAGAAGTGACTCGACGTCGCTTCGCTCACGATCCATGATCTCGCGAAACCGTGCAACGGCGTCTTGCTCCAGAACTGGGCTCTCAAGTAACTGCGCGAACACGAGCGGTGGCACGCCCTCGCGATCAAGATTCATCGCCCCCGCCTTCTGAGCCAAATTAACAAGCTTCTGCCCTCAATCAACCTAGCCGCAGTCGTCGTTGTTAGCAATGCTGTGAGCAGCTATTACCCGAACAACCATGCAGGAGCCAGCGATGACAGTCGTAACCTTCGTCTCACATGAGGGAGAGAAGCACGTGGTGCCCTTAGAGGAGGGGCAGTCACTCATGCGGATCGCCGTCAACAACGCGGTGCCCGGGATTGACGCTGACTGCGGAGGCGAAGCCGCGTGCGGCACGTGTCATGTCATCGTTGATCCGCAGTGGTCCGAACAGGTCGGCCTCTCGGGAGCAAGTGAAGAGGAAATGCTCGCAATGAACCCGGAAAGGCTGCCGACCTCTCGACTGTCGTGCCAGATGACCGCGTC